>JADDPU010000207.1 GCA_016781725.1 Rubrobacter sp.
TTATACGGGGCAATCGGTTTGTCAACGCAGAATCGGCCCGACGTTTTTCCGGTACGATCCGGGGCGTCGAGCGTTTCCTGGGAGGGTAGATGAGGCTGAGGTCGGCGCTGGTGGTGGTAGGGGGGGTTATCGGGGGGCTCGCGCTCTACAACCGGCGGCTCGAGTCGGGTGGTGGGGATCCGGCGAACAGGCTCGGCGGCGAGGCGCGCTACTACCGGTGGAAGGGTGGGGACCTCGCTTACGCGGTAGCCGGGGAGGGGGAGCCGGTGCTGCTCGTGCACGGCATCTACGCCGGGGCTTCCTCTTTCGAGTTCCGCAAGAACTTCGAGGAGTTGTCGCAAAGCTTCCGGGTTTATGCCCTGGATCTCCTGGGGTGCGGCATGTCCGGACGACCGCGGCGGCGTTACGGGCCGGAGAGCGTGACCTCGCAGGTGGAGGACTTCGCGCGGGAGGAGATCGGGGGCCAGGCCCACCTCGTCGCCAGCTCGCTCTCGGCAGCGCTCGTCGTCCCGGCCGCCGTGCGCAGCCCGCGCCTCTTCAAAAAGCTAGTCCTCATCTGTCCCACCGGCTACGGTACCCTCGACCGTCCCTCCGGGCGGCTCGGCGACGCGGTCTACGGCCTCTTCCTCTCGCCGGTCATCGGGGAGACGCTCTACCACGCCATCGTCTCGAGGCCAGGCATACGCTACTACCTGAAGAACGTCGCCTACCACGACGACGGGCTCGTGACGCAAGAGCTGGTCGAAGCGTATTACCGGGCGGGCCACGGACCGGGGGCGAGGTACCTCCCTGCGGCCTTCGTCTCCGGCAAGCTAAACTTGGGGATCGCAGACCGCTGGCCGCGGGTGCCGCACCGGACCCTGATCTGCTGGGGCCAGGAGGCCGAGACCCCGCCGGCCTCCGAGGCGCGGCGCTTCGTGGGGCGCAACCCGAGGGCGGAGCAGCGCATCTTCAAGGACGCAGCCCTCCTGCCCCACGACGAGCGCGCGGAGGCCTTCAACGCTGAGGTAAAGGGATTCTTGCTGAAGAAGCCGGGAGGCCGGGGCTAGGCCCGGCCCTCGCCGACGGAACGCCCGGCGCCCTCGCGGAAGATCATGCACGTGGTGGTGGCGTGGCCGTAGAGCTTGCCCGACGCGTCCGTCAGGCGCGCCTCGGCGGTGGCGATGCGGCCCCCGACGTGGATCGTGTTGCCTTCGCAGAGAAGCCGGCCGGTCTGGGTGGTGATCGGGCGCAGGAAGTTCACCTTCAGCTCGACAGTCGTGTACCCGACGCCGGCAGGTAGCTCGGTCTGGATCGCGCAACCCATCGCCGAGTCGAAGAGCGTGCAGGCGAGGCCCCCGTGGACGCTGCCGATGGGGTTATAGTGGTACTCGGCGGGCTCGCACTCGAAGACTACCCTGCCCTCCTCGACCTCCACGAACCCGAAGCCGATGAGCCGGGCGATCGGCGGTTCGGGGAGCTCCCCCCGCAGCATCGCCCGCAGGTAGTCGAGCCCGGCCATCTCCCTGGCGGCCTCGGCGCCCGGTGCCGGGTCCTCCCAGCCCACCGTCCGGGTGCGATCCATCATGCCCCCTTCCGGGCCAACGAGTTCAGGTGCGCCTCCGGATGCTCCACGGTTCCCTCCATGTGCTCTGGATCTTCGGCGGTGTCGCCGGGCTCGGGGGCGTAGCCGGACGGCTACTTCGTGGTGGGTGCGCCGCGGGCCGTTCGCCGCGCTCGCAAGAAAGAGAGGAAACCTCGCACGGCGAGCGAGAGGCCAAGCCACACCCAGCCGAGGCCGAAGAGAACCCACAAAATCGCGCCGAAGGAGCCCAGGTCCTGGGCGAACGAGACGAGGCCGCAGAGCGAGCCCATGACGAACGGCGCGAGGCCCCAGGTGGGCAGCGCCCCGTCGCGTGGGGCGGCGACGGCGAAGAGGATAGAGCCCACGGCCAGGACGAGCAGCCCGAGCCGGAAGGCGCGGTACGCGGGCGCCGTCATGATGTAGGTGTCGTCTATGTTGAGCCAGTACAACCCCACGTCGCCGGCGAGGATCATGAGTAGCCCGAGGACGGCGACGAAGAACCCCACCTTCTCCAGCAACCCGGAACGCCCCGCCTGGCGCAGCTGCAGGCCTATCAAACCCAGAAGGATCAGCAGCGGGGCCGAGGGGAACATCTTCCAGAAAACGTTCGGCGTGTGGAACAGGGAATCGGAGAGGGAGACGCCTACCGGGGAGAGCGCCCACAGTACGCCGCCGGGCACTACCAGTAGCCCGCTCCACCTCAGGATGAACGATAAAACCTTACTGACCAAGATCCCTCTTCCCCTTCCGAGTCACCGCGGCGGCCGGGATCAATAGCTCGGCAGCGGGCCGCCGGCGTCCTTGAGCACGTAACCCTGGAACATCTTCTTCACCACATCGGGGTTGTTCCCCGCTATGTTCTTGTTCCTCTTCGGGTCGCTCGTCAGGTCGAAGAGCTTGGCCCCCGCGCCGTCGTGGCGGGCGAACATAACGTACCTCTCGTCCCTGGCCCAGACGTGATCGTGGTAGGCGACTCTAGATCCCCCACTCGGAAGGTACTCCTCGGGCATTCGCGTCGGGTTGCTGGTGACGGCGCCGCACCCGGCCGCGCCGAGCATGGTCGCTCCAGCCGCGCCGGCGCCGGCGACCTTCAGAAAGTCCCGGCGCGTAAGGGTACGTCTGGTCAAACCTTGCCTCCTGATCTCCACCGGCCCACGCGCGCGGGGCCGGCCCCGAAAACCTCAACGCCAAAGAGAGCGCCCGGCGTCGCGTAGTCCGCGATCTCTCCCGGGCGGGCCGGGGAGTGTCCCCGGGTCACGCCTGCACGGGCGATGCCGCCGAGGATTATAGCGAATAGAGACCGAGCCCGCAGGTCGTCCGCAAAAAGACCGCGGGCCCCTCACACGAGGTACCCCTCGGGCTCGCGTTGGGCCCGAAGTTCGATTATGGTAGGCGCGGCGTTAAGCGACCACCAAAGGATGGATATGCGCTTCGGAGGACGACTAGAGGCCGACCGCTCCCTGGCGAGGTCTTCGTGAACTGGCTAGTTACCGGCGGCTGCGGGTTTATCGGGACGGCCCTGATCCACTCTCTGATGAAGGAGGGCGGGCGCGGCGTCCGCGTGGTGGACAATCTGGCAGTGGGCGCGCGCGAGGACTTGGCCTCCGTCTGCGACTTCGTGGAGGGACCTGGCGAGGGTCCGATCTCCCCCGGCGTCGAGCTCGTGGTCGGCGACATCCTGGACGAGGATCTGGCGTTGCGGGCCGCCGAGGGTGCCGACGTGATCGTGCACCTCGCCGCCAACACGGGGGTCATGCCCTCGGTCGAGGACCCTCGCGGCGACTGCATGATGAACGTCGTCGGCACCCTCAATTTTCTCGAGGCCGCCAGGCACGCCGGCGTTGGGCGTTTCGTCTTCGCCTCGAGTGGCGGGACCGTTATCGGCGAGGCCGAGCCGCCGATACACGAGGAGATGACCCCGCATCCCGTCGCCCCCTACGGGGCGAGCAAGCTCGCCGGCGAGGGCTACTGCTCGGCTTACTTCAGGACCTTCGGGGTCGAGACGGTGGCTCTGCGCTTCGGCAACGTCTACGGGCCGCTCTCGGGCCACAAGAACAGCGCGGTCGCCCGCTTTATAAAGAGGGCCTCTCAGGGGGAGGCGCTCGAGATCTACGGCGACGGCACCCAGACCCGCGACTTTATCTTTGTGGAGGACCTGGTGCGGGCCGTGCGGCTCTCGGCGACCGCCGAAGGGGTGGGGGGCGAGCTGTTCCAGATCGCCACCAGCGCCGAGACCACCGTGCAGGAGCTCGTGGATAAACTCCTCCCGGCCCTGGCCAGGGCCGGCATCAAAGACGTCGAGGTCCGCAACACCGCGGCCCGCAAGGGGGAGGTCCGCCGCAACTTCGCCGACACCTCCAAGGCAAAGCGCATGCTCGGCTGGCAAGCCGAGGTCACCCTCGACGAGGGCCTCAGGCGCACGGTGGAGTGGTTTATGGGGCCGACGGGTCCCGGCTCGTAGCCGGCGGAGTGGGTCTTCTGCGGGCAGCAAGGTAGAGGGCCGCCTGGGCCATCGCCGCGGCGAAGACGCCGAGGGAGAGGGAGTAGGCCACCCTCTCGACCACGCCGACGCTAAGCGCCGTGAGGCAGAAGGTGGAGACGGGTAGCCCCACGAACCACCCGAGCGCCGCGACCCGTCCGTGGCCGAGGGCGAAGAGCGCCTGGTTGAGCGTCTCCGAGAGGAGATAGAAGGCCGCGAGCGCCGCCAGCGTCGCCAGCAGACCCTGGTCGGCCTCGAACGCCTCGCCGTAGACCAGCCGCACCGCCCACTCGCCAAGAAGCCACGTGCCGGCCACCATCGCGACCCCCACGGCGCCCACCGCCAACACCGCCCTGAGCACGAAGCGGTCAAAGCCCGCCGCGCCCTCCGTCGCCAGGGCGCGACTCGCGTGGGGCAAAAGGCTCGAGACCACGGGGCTCAAGACGTACTGGGGCGTGCGCGCGAGGATGAGGGCCGAGGCGAGAAGCGCTATCTGATCACTCGTGCCGCCCAAGAGCCTGAGGAGGAGGGGTCCCCCGTTCATGAGCGCCTGGGCAAACGCGACGCACGCGAGCACCGGTCCGGCGAACCGCAGGGCCCCCAGGGCGGAGAAGGGCGCGCCCGCCTTCTCGGGGGCCGCCTCGGGCACGGGACGGACGGCCAGTACGGCGACGAGCGGCGCGAGGACCAGGGCCGCGGCGGGTCCGACCATCCCTGTCCCGACGAACAGGAGGACTACCGCGATGAGCAGGCGGCTGGAAGACTCGACGACGTGCAGCGCCCCCAGGCGCGCGAACTGCCGCCTCCCACCGAACGTACCGCGCCGGAAATACTCAGGGGCGAGGGCCGCCACGGCTGCCACGTAGGCGACCGTCAGCATCCAGTCTCCCTCAAAGACCGCGCCCGTTAGCAGGGGGGCCATCAACGCTGAGAGAAACAGGAACGCTGCCAGCAGCCCCGTCTGGAACCTCTTTACGGAAGAGATCACGGGCCGCGGGTCTTCGCCGCGCGCCTCCCTCTCGGCGACGTAGCGGCCGAGGGTCTGGGAGACCCCGATCCAGAGCACCTGCGCGACGAGGAAGACGACCGTCCAAAGGACCGCGAAGTCGCCGTAGCGGGCCTCCCCGAGCGAGCGTCCCGCGTACCCGTGGAAGACGAAGGTCAAGAGCCCCGAGGTGGCGAACGCGAACGCGACGTAGGCGCTCCCGGCGCCCGCCCCCTGCTGCCCCTTGAGCCCGGCAAAAAGTCTCATGAGAGAGATTCTAAGCGCCGGGACGCCGAAGAGCGCCGACTACCGCAGGCCTCTCGTGACCCTGCCTCAGCGCAGCCAGGTCGAGATGATGACCCGGAAGACCCCGAGCGGGTAGGCAAGCCTCGGGGGCTTCTTGGTCTCGCCGGCGGCGCGGCTCATCATCGAGACGGGCACCTGCGCGAAGCGCAGCTTGTGCTTGAGGCCCTCGAGGATGATCTCGTTGGCGTTGAAGCGGTCCTCGCGCAGGTTGAGCTTGTGGAGCTCCGAGACCCTTATCGCGCGGTAGCCGTTCGTGCAGTCGGAGACCTTGACGCCGGTGAGCAGCGAGATCATGCGCGAGAAGAATACGACCCCGACGTGGCGGACGCTCCCGGCCTCCTCGTAGAAGCCCATGAAACGGGAGCCGAGCACGAAGTCCGCCTCCCCCTCGATGATGGGCTTTACGAGACGGTCGAGCTCCTCGGGCTTGTACTGCCCGTCGGCGTCGAGGTTGACGACGATCTGGGAGCGTTCGGTCTGCGCTATGGCGAACCCCGTCCGCAATGCGTCGCCCTGACCCCTGTTGACGACGTGGCTCACAACTGGTACGCCCTCCTCAAGGGCGATGGCCGCCGTCGCGTCGGTCGAGCCGTCGTCGACGACTACCGTCTTTACCTCGTGGCCAAGGACCTCATCGGGGATGCGGCGCAGCACCTCCCTGATGCCGCCCTCCTCGTTGTAGGCTGGCACGACGATCAAGACCTCGCCGGGGTGGCCTTCGGCCCTCTCTTTGGGGGAGAGGTACTTCTCTGAGTACTCCCTGACGGCGAGGCCCGTGACGATCTCGCCGCTGCGGCGCCCAGCCTCGCGTACCCTGCCCAGCAGGTTCAAAAAGAGGGCGAAGAGCAAGAGGTTCGCGAGCCCGAGCAGGGCGAAAGCCCGGTTCTCCAGGCCGAGCAGGCGGCTCACGGGCTCGAAGATCTGCGGGACCACCGAGACAAGCAACACGCCCAGGGCGATGGCCAGGGAGAGGAGCAGGTCGAGCCTGCTCCCCCCCCTGCGAAAGCGGTAGACGCCGTACACCGCGAAGAGCAGCGCTATGACGACGCCGGCGATGCTTATGTGTTCGGCCTGCAGCATCAGATCTCGCTCGGTTCCGCGGGGGCCCTGTTGATGCGCTGCTTGGCCTTACCCGTCTTCCAGCTCACGCTCGGCACTATCACCTCCGGGTCTATTCTATCCCGATGCTCCAGAGCCGCACAGTACAAAGATAGGTCCACAGTGCTTACCGATGGCTCTCCTGCTGGTGTACGACATTCTCCTCCTGCGGCCTCCACAGCGAGGTGGCGGGAATCTTCGAGGTGTCGCAGCGGTGGGCGTACTTGCGGGCTATCTCGGTGACCTCCTCCAGCAGCCCTTCGCTCAGGGTTGTCGGTTGCAGGCCCAGGTCCAGGAAGCGATTGTTGCGGACGTGCAAGTCGTTCTCGGCGGCCTCGTTGCGCGGGTTCGGCACGTAGTCTATCTCTGCGCCCGTGCGCTCGGAGATCAGCCTGGCAAGGTCGCGCAAACGGTGAGTCTCGGTCATCTGGTTGTAGACGTTGACGCGGTCGCCCCTCTCGGGCGGGTTCTCCAGGGCGAGCTGTATGCAGCGCACGGTGTCCTGGATGTGGATGAAAGCGCGGGTCTGGCCGCCCGTGCCGTGGACGGTGAGCGGGTAGCCTACGGCGGCCTGCATCAGGAAGCGGTTGAGGACGGTGCCGTAGTCGCCGTCGTAGTCAAAGCGGTTTATGAGGCGCTCATCCAGCCTGGTCTCCGCGGTCTGGGTTCCCCACACGATGCCCTGGTGCAGATCGGTGACGCGCGTCAGGTCGTTCTTGTTGTAGTAGGCGAACAGGAGCTGATCCTGGGTTTTGGTCATGTGGTAGATGCTGCCCGGGTTCGGCGGGTAGAGGATCTCCTGCTCTACAAGCTCGCCCCCTTCGGTCTCGACTTTGACCGTCAGATACCCCTCGGGGATTTGCATCCCGGCCGTGCCGTAACCGTAGACGCCCATGGTCCCCAGATGCACCACGTGGGTGTCGAGCCCGCTCTCGGTGATCGCCGCCAGCAGGTTGTTGGTCGCGTTGAGGTTGTTATTTACGGTGTAGCGCTTATGGTAGCTGGACTTCATCGAGTAGGGCGCGGCCCGTTGCTCGGCGAAGTGGATCACCGCGTCGGGCTGCCACTCGAGGAGCAGGTCCAGAAGCCGGCGGTAGTTCTCGGCGACGTTGATGTTGTAGAAGTCTATCCGGTTGCCGGTTAGCTCCTCCCAGACGCTAAGGCGCTCGCCCATAGGGCGGATCGGGGTGAGGGACTCGCACTCCAACTCGATGTCTATCTTGCGCCGGGAGAGGTTGTCGACTATGGCCACCTCGTATCCTTGCGCCGAGAGGTGCAGCGAGGTGGGCCAGCCGCAGAAGCCGTCGCCGCCTAGAACGAGTACCTTCATCTTTCCGCGCTCCCTTCGTCTATGTCTACGTTGTCGCCCTCAGGGTCGAACCCGACCCGCGCGTCTCTCCCGTCAGCCGCCGATTGTAAGGCAAAAACGGTTAAAGGAGTACTAAACCAGAGTAAACGCTCCTTTTAACCCTCGCGGCTACGAGCTCCGATGCGCCACACAGGCCCGCATGAGCCCCCTCCCAGGCTTCGCCCGGATGGACCCAAGCATACACCCTAGGGATACCATATTAAAGTAGATTAAGCTAGATTAACATAAGGCGCCGCATACGGGTACAATAGCCATCGCTCAGAGTACCGGCAAAGGACTTTTCGAACCGTGGCATTGGAGCAAGAGCGCGACAAGGCGGGCTTCTCGCCCGGAGAACCCGCGTCCGCTGGGAAGAAGCGGAGCGGCGTGGTGGGGGCGGCCCTGGTGGGGGTCGGGGTCTCCCTGTTCGCTTTCGTGCTCTACCTGAGGACGCTGGCGCCCACCGTCCTCCCTTACAACTCGCCTGACCTGCTCGACGCCACTATGCTCCAGATGCAGGTAGCCGTGCTCGGCATCTCGCACCCGACCGGCTACCCCACCTACCTGATGCTCTCGCACCTCTTTACTTACCTTCCCGTGGGGGACGTGGCCTACCGGGTGAACCTCGCCTCCGCCACCTGGGCGGCGCTGGCGGTGCTGGCGGTCTACGCGGCTGGCCTCCTGTTGAGCCGGAGCGTTGTGGCGGCTGCGGTGGGCGCCCTGACCTTCGGGCTCGGGACCGCCCTCTGGTCCCAGGCGGTCATCGCCGAGGTCTATCCCTTGAACGCCCTGTTCGTGGCGCTCACCGTGCTCGCCCTGCTCTACTGGCGGGAGGATGGCAGGGACCGCTACCTGCTGCTCTCCGCCCTGCTTACGGGGTTATGCCTCACCAACCACCTGACCAGCGGGCTGCTCCTGCCCGCCGGCCTGCTCTTCGTCTGGCTCGTCGAGCGGCGCAAGCTGCTCGACTGGAGGCTCATGCTCAAGGCGGCGGGCCTCTTCCTTCTCGGCCTCACGCCCTACCTTTACCTGCCCGTGCGCTCCTGGATGAACGCCCCCTTCGAGGGGAACAACCCGGGCAACCTCGAGCGCTTCCTTTACGTCGTCAGCGGGGGCAACCTGCGCGGCACGTTCTTCGCCTTCGGGCCCGCGGAGTTCCCGGGGCGCCTGGCATTCTACTGGTGGCACCTCCTCGAGAACATGAACCCCCTCGTCGTCATGGTCGCGCTCGCCGGCGCGGCCACCATGTTCTTCAGGGACCGGGCGGCCGCCGCGCTCTTCGGTTTCCTGTTCTTCGGCTGGCTCGTCTATTCCCTCGGGAACGACATCCCCGACATCCAGCTGTACTTTATCCCTACCTACCTGGTGCTGTGCCTGTGCGCGGCCCTGGGGTTTGGCACCCTGCTCGAGCTGGCCGCATCCCTCCTCGCCACCCGCCGGTTCAGGGTCCCCGGGGGTGTGATCCTGGGCTTCATCTCGGTGGCGCTGCTGCTTCTGCCGCTTCCAGGCATCGGGTCGAAGTACGCAGAGAACGACATGAGCGAGGCCGTCTTCGGACGCAAGAGGATAGAGGCGGTGGCGGAGAACGCCTTGCGCGGGGCCACCGTCCTGCACCACCGCAGCGAGCTCTGGTACATGGTGCTCGTCGAGCGTCGGCGGCAGGACCTCACCCTCGTTGACCCCTTCTACCACAACAAGGACATCGCCTACGCTGACATAGTCTGGCCCGCCGACCTGGACCTCGCGACGACGGACCGTCGCTACGGGACCGACGACTTCACGGGGGTGACCGCGGCTGAACTGGCCGCGGAGAGAGGCCCCGTCTACATCCTGAACCAGGAGGGAATCTCCGGCGCCCAGCCCTTCCTGGAGGCCGACTTCGAGATAGTCGAGGTGGAGAGGGGCCTCCTCTACGAGCTGGTCCCGCCCGGCAAGGAGTCTTACACCCGCGAAGGGTCCTAGACGACCTCTACGGCTCGCCCATCCTCAGGGGTCAGTCCGTCCTCGGCGGCACGGCACTCGGCCCCTTCGCACTGCTCCAGCGACTCTAGTTGCGCCTCGAGCCGCCCTACCAGCTCAGGGGGGGCACTCTTGTAGAAGTTGTGCAACTGGTGAGGGTCCCTTCTCAGGTCGTAGAGCTCGTGCTCGCCGGTCTTGTAGTGGACGTAGAGGTAGTTCTCGGTCCTTAGCGCCTTGAGCCAGGGCCTGCCCCACTCCTCGCTCAGCTCAGCCGTAGCCGCGGAGGTCCGCCGCCAGTCCTTAGGGAGCGGGTCGCCGGTGAGCAGCGGCGCCACCGAGCTCTCGTTGACGAAGGGTGGCTGCGGGGCCCCGCTCCGCTCCGCTACGGCCTCGACGACGAAGGCCCGCCGCCAGTTCTCGAGGGGCGCGGGCTCCTCGTTCAGCAGCGGCACGAGCGAGCGACCGTCCACGAACTCCGGCGTCCTCGCCCCGGCAAGCTCGGCGAAGGTGGGCGCCAGGTCGTTGTTGAGCACCATGTGCGGGAGCGTCTCTCCCTCGGGCACCCCGGGGCCGCGCACGATAAGCGGGACCCTTATGTCCTCCTCGTAGGCAGTCCACTTGCCCGCGCCGAGCCGGTGCTGGCCCAGGTGGAAGCCGTTATCCGAGGTGAAGAAGATAAAGGTATCGTCAAGCTCCCCGCTCTCTTTGAGCGACTCCATAAGGTCGCCTATCATGTCGTCAACTGCCAGCATGGACTGCAACCTCTTGCGGTGGAGCTCTTCCATATACCTCTTCTGCTCCGCGCTCAGCGGCGGGTTGTCGGAGACCCACCTCGGCTTGTCCGAGACGTCCTTCTCGTCGAAGGATGGCCCTCGCGGCAGCTCGACCTCCGAGAGGTCGTCCTCGTGGCGGGGGGCGGGGGTGGCGGGCTGGTGGGGCGCCTTCGTCCCGACCCACATGAGGAAGGGCCTGTCCGTGGTGAAAAAGGGCGGGTCGGCGCCGGCCGTGCGCTCGACGTAGTCAGTGGCCTTCTCGGAGAGGACGTCGGTGTCGTAGTCGTTCTCGGGGTCGTAGTTGACGATGTGGCCGTTCTCGTTGAGCATGTGGCTGAGGTAGTTGCCGGCCACCCCGTACCACTCGTCCCACCCTGGGGGCACGTGGGTATCGCTGTAACCGTTGAGGTACTTGCCGAAGAAGGCGGTCCTGTAGCCCCGCTCCTGCAGCCAGGTTGCCATCGTCGAGTCCTCGTGCCCGAGAAAGCGGAACTTCTCGAAGCCGCCGCGCGGCGGCTCGTTGCTCAAGATCTGGTGGTTGTGGGTGTACTGCCCGCGCAGGATGGTGGCCCGAGAAGGGCAGCACAGGGAGTTGGAGACGAAGGCGTTCTCGAAGGTGGTGCCCTCCTCCATGAGCGACCTGAGGTTGGGCATGTGCTCCAACGAATCTGCGTTCACGTCCTCGAGGGCCAGATCGTCGGTGAGGATGAGGACCACGTTCGGGGCCTCCGGCTCCTCTCTGACCTCAGCCACCTGCTGCTGCTGCTGACCCTCAGCCGAAGGGACGCAGGCGCCGAGCGCGCACACCGCGGCCAGCCCGAGGAGCGCGTAGATCCCTCTCAGCAGTTGTCTCTTAGTCCAGCTCAACCTGACCGTCGCGTTCGTACGGCCCGGACGGCGCCCTCTCCGAGGCCGTTCGGGCAGCCTATACCCTATACCCCGGGAAGGCTCCGCGCAGGCGCCGTGCGGGCCTCCAGCAGCGCAGCGTCCCAGGTTTAACCGAGGTTAAATAACTGTTATACATTCCGAAGATGCGCGAGTCCACCTCAAAGAGTCCGGCGCGGCTGAGGGCGCCGGGGGTCAGGCTAGCCCCACGAGGCCTAGACGGCCGAGCCGGGGCGGGGCCCATTTGCGGTGCAACCGCCGCAAATAGGCCTCTGGAGGGCGGAACTCGGGGGGTGGCGCGTGCTCTCTGACCTGATCCGGGTCCTCCCCATAGCCTTTCTAATCGGGGTCTTGCCCGGGTGGTTCTGGACGAGGTGCCTGCTCGCCTCCGACGACTACGCCGAGCGCCTCGCCTACACCATCGCGCTCTCCTTGACGCTGGTGCCGGCGGTGGCCCTCGCGCAGGTTTACGTCTTCGGTACTGGCGTCACCTCCACCGTGGCCGTCCTCTCGGCGGGGCTGGTCTTTTTGACGGGGCTCGCCGCCCACCTCGTCCTCGGACCGGCGAAGGGGGCTGTGGTCCCCCTGCTTCGGCCGCCCTCGCCGCCGGGACTCTCCGCGCTCGTGCCGCTCGCCGCTGGCGTGGCGCTGGCCCTGGGGATGCTCTTCGGGGTCGTCTCAGGCGACTGGGTGATGATCCCGATAGCACTCCTCGTCCTCGCGGCCGGCGCGCTCTACTGGTGGTCTCTGCGGGGGCGCAGCCTGCTCCCGCGCGAAGAGGCCACGGAAGGCTCGGGCCTGGAGGTCTCCGCGGCGACGCGCTACGGGCTGCTCTCCGCGGTGCTCTTGCTCGTGCTCGCGCGCGGTTACCTAGGCCCCTTAGTGCGAGGCTGGCCCTATCCGAGGGGCGTAGACCGCTACGAGCACGCCGTGATGGCGGGCATGATGATGACCGAGGGGAGCAACGAGTCGTTCATGCTCTACCCCCCTGGCTTCCACCTGCTTACCGCCATGCTCTCACGCCTCAGCGGCCTGGAGCCGCTCGGGGTCTTCCCGGTCCTGGCCCCCACGCTGCCGCTGCTTGGCGCGCTCGCCCTCTACGCGCTGGCGCGCCGGCTCTGGGGGTGGGAGTACGGGGTGGCCGCTGCCCTCTTCTCCGGCCTGCTCCTCGGCGGCACCTTCATGCACTTCGCCGAGGCGCGCTACCCCAACTTTCTGGGGGAGTATTTCCTGGTAGTGCTGACCCTCGCCGCCCTGGCCGCGATGTACGCCGCCCCCTCCGCGCGCGGCGGCCTCCTGCTGGCCCTGCTCGGCTCCTCGGCGGTCCTCTACCACCAGATAGCGAGCTACAGCGTCGCTGTGATGCTCGGGCTGGTCTCAGTGTTCTTCCTGCCTTACCTGCTCCTCAAGGAGCGCCGGAAGGGCGTCTCTTTGCTGGCCTCGCTCGCCTTGCTCTTCCTCCTCTCGGTGCTCTACGCCTGGGACACCTACGACCTGCCGAGCCTGGTCGCCGGGCTGCTCGGCGGCTCTGAGACGACCGGCCGCGGGGGCGAGGCCGTGGCGATGGCGATAGGCACGAAACCCGCCAACGGCCCGGCGCACTTCCTGATGACGCTCTCGCACCCGGTCCTCTGGCTCGGCCTGCTCGGCCTTGTGCTCTTGATCGCGGACCGCAGGAACGCGAGGGGCCTCCCCGACGCCCTGGTGCGCCTCACCCTCCTGATGTGGACCGTGCTGCTGTTCGTCGGCAGCCTGACTTCGTACAGCGGCTTCCCCGACCGCTTCGAGCGCGACTTGGGCGTGCCTCTGGCGTTGCTGGCGGGCCTGGCCCTCGTGACCCTCCTGCGGTCCCTGTGGGCTTCGCGGGCGGGCGGGCGGGCCGCCTTCGCTGTGGCCCTGACGGCGACGCTCCTCTGCGCGACGCTCCTGGGGACGCAGGCGGCGCTCAACCTTGAGGAAGCCGCAGGCCCGAGCCCGCGCCCCAAGGACCGGCCGGCCCCGCCCGAGGTCGTCGCCGCGGGCAGGTGGCTAGAGGAGCACAACACCGGCGGCAGCATCATCGCGACCCCCTACCTGGATTACGTCCCGAGCCGCGGGATGCTCGCCATGGGCGGATACACCGGGATGCAGTCGTACGACGCGGCCCGGATACGCCGCGCCAGGGACCTGCCGCCCTTCGGGGCCAGGCCGCTGTGGGACGCCCTCGCGGTGATGTACGACCCGGCCAGCGAGCGCGCGCGGCGCGTCGTCCGGGAGAACGACGTCCGCTACGTAGTGTTCCACAAACGCTACCCTGGCCTAAACTGGCGCCTCTTCGAACGCCACAAGGAGCTGTACAGGACGGCCTTCGAGAACGAGAGCGTTGTGATCTTCGCG
>JADDPU010000567.1 GCA_016781725.1 Rubrobacter sp.
GCCGACCGAGAGGCGCAGCAGGCCGTCGGTCACGCCCCGCGCCTCGCGCTGCTCGCGCGGGATGGCGGCGTGGGTCATGGTGGCCGGGTGGGTTATGAGGGACTCTACCCCGCCCAGAGACTCGGCGAAGTGGAAGAGCCGCGTCTTCTGCACCGCCGCGTAGGCCGCCTCGGCACCACCCTTGAGCGTAAAGGAGACCATCCCCGAGAAGCCGCTCATCTGCCTTTTTGCCAGCTCGTGCTGCGGGTGGCTCGGCAGGCCAGGGTAGTTCACAGTCTCGACCTCGGGATGGTTTTGGAGAAATTCAGCGACCGCGAGGGCGTTCTCCTCGTGCTGGCGCATGCGGACCGCCAGGGTTTTGAGGCCGCGCAGCACGATCCAGGAGTCGAAGGCCCCCGGCACCGCCCCGGCGGCGTTCTGGTAGAACTTGATCCCCTCGTAGAACCCCTCGTTGGAGGTCATTACCGCCCCGCCGACCACGTCGGAGTGGCCGCCCATGTACTTGGTGGTCGAGTGCACCACGAGGTCCGCGCCCAAAGAGAGAGGGTTCTGGAAATAGGGCGAGGCGAAGGTGTTGTCTACCGCGACTAGCGCGCCGCGCTCGCGGGCCATCTCCGAGAGCTTCGCGATGTCCGAGAGGGTGAGCATGGGGTTGGTCGGGGTCTCGATCCAGAGCATCTTCGTCTCGGGACGCAGCGCCCTCTCCACGGAGGCCGGGTCCGTGGTGTCGGCGAAGGTGAAGTTCAGGCCGCCGGTGCGGGGGAGGACCTTGTCGAAGAGGCGGTAGGAACCGCCGTAGAGGTCATCCCCGGCGACGACGTGGTCTCCCGGGGAGAGGAGGCTCATCACGGCGGTCGTGGCGGCGAGCCCCGAGGCGAAGGCCAGGCCGTATTCGGCCCCTTCGAGGGCGGCCACGCACTCCTCGAGGGCCGCGCGGGTCGGGTTGCCGGTCCGGCTGTACTCGTAGCCCTTATGCCGGCCCGGCGCCTCCTGGGTGTAGGTCGAGGTCTGGTAGATCGGGACTATCGTCGCCCCGGTGGCCGGGTCGGGATTCTGCCCGGCGTGGATCGCGCGCGTTGCGAAGCCGCTGTCGGCGAAGTCGCTCTGCGTGAACTTCATGCTCCCTCCTCGAAGATGCGATACGGCTTCTCCAGATCTTCCCTTGTGGCCTCCGAGTTGGCGAGCACCCAATCGTCGTCGAAGACCTTCGAGACGTAGTTGCGCCCGGTGTCAGGCAGCAGGACGACGACAACCACGCCCTCTGGCAGACCCTTCGCCGCCCTGACCGCCCCGACTACGGCCATGCCGCACGAGCCCCCGACGAAGAGACCCTCCTCGGCCATCAGGCGGCGGGTCATCAAAAAGGACTCGCGGTCGTCGACCTGGATCACCTCGTCCACCACGCTCGGGTCGTGGTTGCCCGGGTAGAAGCCCTCCCCGACGCCCTCGACGGCGTAGGGGTGGACGTTGCCGGGGTCGGAGAAGAGGGAGCCCTCAGGGTCCACGCCGACGACCCTCACCTCGGAGCTCTGCTCTTTGAGGTAGCGGCCCGTGCCGGTGATGGTGCCGCAGGTGCCCATCCCGGCCACGAAGTGGGTTATCCGTCCCTCGGTCTGGCGCCAGAGCTCGGGGCCCGTCGTCTCGTAGTGGGCCAACGGGTTCGCTGGGTTCTCGTACTGGCCAGGCTTGAAGCCGCCGGGGATCTCGCGCGCCAACCTCTCGGCGACCGCGTAGTAGCTCTCTGGGTCCTCAGGCGGCGCGCTCGGCGTCACGACGACCTCGGCACCCATCGCCTTCAAGAGGTCCTGCTTCTCCTTGCTCGCCTTCTCGGGCATCACGCAGATGCACCTGTACCCCTTGACCACCGCCGCCAGGGCCAGCCCCGCCCCGGTGTTCCCGCTCGTCGGCTCCACCACCGTTCCGCCCGGCTTAAGCAGGCCCTCCTTCTCGGCGACCTCCAGCATCTTCACGGCGGGCCGGTCCTTGACGGAGCCACCGGGGTTCAGATACTCGACCTTTGCGAGCAGGAGGGCCTCGAGCCCCTCGCCCCGCTCTATGCGCCCGAGGCGCACCAGCGGCGTGTCCCCGACGACCTCGATTATGTTCTCGTGGTAGTGCATGTCAGAAACCTCCAGCCCCGTAGGGTACCACCAGCCGTCGCTAGGGGCGCGCCGCTCTCCTCGGCCCGGTCGACGGGTCCCCGGCGCTCGGTGAGGTCGCAAAACGGGTACGCGCCCCTCAAGAAGCGCGGTGCCAGAACGCGCTTTGCGTCTCGTAATTATCCCTTGAGAGCCCGTACTCGGTCCGTAGATTTAGGGAGTGGGGTAGCGCGCTATTCACGGCTTCGTGGGGGACTCTGTCACCTTACCAGGAGGAGGCGAAGGTGGATCAATCGTACAAACCACGAGGGTACTCGAGTGTCTCGGCGTACGTCATTGCCGACCGCGCGCAGCGCGTCATCGATTTCCTGGTCGAGTCGTTCGGCGCCAGGCAGACGCGCCGCTACGACAGGCCAGACGGCTCGATCATGCACGCCGAGGTGCAGATCGATGACACGGTAGTGATGATCGCCGACGGCGGAGAGGACAATCCGGCCTTCCCGGTCTGGCTCCACCTCTACGTGCCTGACGTGGATGCGTCGTACCGGCGGGCCCTCCACGCCGGTGGTATCCCCGTCGATGAGCCCAAGCAGAGGGACGGCGACCCCGACCGCCGCGCCGGGGTGAAAGATCCGGCAGGCAATACCTGGTGGATCGCCACCCAGGTCGCTTGAGACCCTGTTAGCTCACGTGCTGGGAGGGGATGGTTACCTTGCGTATACTGCCCTCCATGCAGGGCGAGATCTGGAAGGGTGAGAAGGTGCCGGGAGAGGTCGAGCTGGCGATCTGGCGCTCCGGAACCGGCCCCGACCCCGTAGTCTGCCTGCACGGCATCACGGCCCAGCACCGGGCCTTTAACGCCGCGGCCCGCCACCTCGGGCCCACCCGCGGTCTCGTCGGCGTGGACCTGCGCGGGAGGGGCGACTCGGGCAAACCGGAGTCGGGCTACGGGCTGGAAGCGCACGCCTCCGACGTGGTCCGCGTCCTGGACCATCTCGGGCTGCGGGACGTAGTTCTGGCAGGCCACTCCATGGGCGCCTTCGTG
Source organism: Rubrobacter sp. (assembly GCA_016781725.1). GTDB lineage: Bacteria > Actinomycetota > Rubrobacteria > Rubrobacterales > Rubrobacteraceae > Rubrobacter_D. Next base: position 3,145 of record JADDPU010000567.1, read on the forward strand.
GCGCTCAAGGCGGCCCTGGCCTACCCTGACCGCGTGCGCGCTCTAGCCCTGCTCGACGGTGGTTGGCCCCGCGTCGAAGCCGAGCCGGAGGAGATGACAGAGGAGCAAGAACGGGAGGCCGAGGCGATAAAGGAGGGCCTCGCGCGGGCCTTCGGGCGCCTGGAGATGACCTTCGAGAGCCCCGAGGCCTACCTGGACTTCTGGTTCCCGGATCAGGGGCTGACCCTGGAGGACCTCCCTCCCGACGTCGCCGACTATTACCTCTACGACCTGCAGGAGGTCGAGGGTGGTTACAACCCCAAGTGCGCCTCGACCGCGGCAAAGCAGGACTCACCCGCGGTCACCGAGACAAGCCCGACCGCGGGCGAGATGCGCGGCGTCGCGTGCCCGGTCGCCCTTGTGCGGGCCTCGGAGGGCTTCTTCCCGGGCAGCTCTCCGCTCATCCCCGATGGTATCCGCGAGGCGATGGCCGAAGCCCTGGACCTGCGACGGGAGATCCTGGTAGAGGGCGCGAACCACTACACCATGTTGTGGCCCGAGCACACGCCGAAGTGGGTAGACATACTCAGCGACGATAGCTGGTTCCGCTAGGGGAAGGCTCTGGAGCCGCATACCCCCACGGCACCCGAGATGCCACAGATCTCAGCCGAGGCTCGTCGCTCTGGAGTCGACCGCTACTCTCCTCACTCGTAGCGACGGCCCGGGTCCCTGTCGGGGGATGCCGATCTCGTCGTGTACCCAAAGAGCGCGGGGCAGACCGAAAGGCCGGGGCCC
>JADDPU010000146.1:0-1060 GCA_016781725.1 Rubrobacter sp.
CGGGAAGGTATGGCGCTCCGGCGTACGGTAACGCGTCAGAGGCGGAGCGTTCTTCCGGTCGGTCAGCCCCCGTACTCCATGGGGGTGTCGAGGTCCGTGAGGATATCCGCGGGACGCTTGAGGTTAGCGGCGGCTACCTCGCCGAGGTAGACGGTGTGATCCCCGGCCTCCATCTTGCCGACTACCCGGCACTCGAGGTGGGCGAAGGCCTCCTCGAAGAGCGGCGCTCCGGTCTCGCCGGTCGAGTAGGGCGAGCCGCCGACCGTCCCGTCCCGATTCTCCAGGGGTTCGGTGAACCGGCGGGCCAGCTCTTCCTGACCGGTGTCGAGAAAGTTCAACGAGAAGACGCCGCCCTGCTCGATAAGGTCGTGGGTGCGCTGTCCCTTCTGGACGGCCACGATCACCTGCTGTGGCTCGAAGGAGACCTGGGAGACCCAGCAGGTGGTGAACCCGTTGGCCTCGCCGTCCGAGCCGACCACGCCCGTTATGTAGAAACCGTAGGGGATGGTCTTGAGGATCTCGCTGCGCGTCTGCTCTTCCATGCACTCCGCCTCTCCGCAGGACTACGGCTCTGTCCAGGCCCGTCGCCGGACGACAAGCATTCTACAGGCGCGCGGAGCAGATCGTGCCGGCGTACCGCGCACAGGCCGAATCGAGTACAATAAGCCCCAGGATGGGAGACAGGACTTTAAAGATCCTCGCGGTCGTGCTGGTGCTCGCCGCCGGTTTCGTCTTGCGGGTGACCTACGAGCAGCTAATCAACCCGAGCACGCCGGCCCTGGCCCAGGAAGACCAGTACGATTGCCCGAGCTTCGGTTCTCAAGAATCGGCGCAAGCCGAGTTGGAGCGCGACCCGCGTGACCCCAACAACCTCGACCCCAACAACGACGGAAGGGCTTGCGAGGACTACGACTACGGGAGCACGAGCGGCGCGAACAGCGCGTCGCCCACAAGCACCGCATCGCCAACCACCACAAGCAGCCCGTCGAGCGCCTCGGCATCCCCAACGGCCAGCCAGGACGGCGCCGACGACGCGAGCGCCTCCGCCTCGCCCACCAGC
>JADDPU010000146.1:1171-13779 GCA_016781725.1 Rubrobacter sp.
ACCAGCAGCGCCTCACCTACCAGCAGCGCCTCCGCATCGGCCCAGGCGGGGACGCAGGACGACTTGATGGAGTCTGGCGGCCCTAGAGCGGGACCGGTGCCGTTGATGCCCGACGGTAGCTGCCCGGTGGAGTTCCCCGTAAAACATAACGGTCTCTGCCACCCGTAACGCGTCTCGACGCTTGCCTCCTCGGGGGAGCCGGGGCGTGGACGCCGTCGCTCGGCCTAAAGCCAGGGTTTTCGGCTCCCTTACAGGCGTCCGGAGCGGATGATGCCGACGAGGAGGAGGAGGCCGAGGATCGCGGCGAAGACGAAGCCGATGAGGCCGAAGACGCTAACGCCGAGGAGCCTGATGCCGCCCTCGACGAAGATACCGAGAACCGACGAGCCCAGGATGAGCGCGGCTATGAGGAGGCCGAAGACGAGGCGGTTGGCGAGGACGTCGACCTTGGAGATCAGCTCGTCCAGGCCCCCGTGTCTGAAGCGCACCTCGACCTCTCCGTCCTTGATCTCGCCGAGGATCGCGTGTATCTGGCGCGGGTAGTCGGCCAGGGCGTCTGGCTGGGCGAGCCTGCGGATCGCGCGGGCGGCGACGTAGGCCGGGTCCCTGTGGCGTGAGATCAGGGCCCCCGCCGACTCGGCAGCCGCCACTATCCCTGATCCCCTGTCTCCCCCGAGTTTTTCGGCCTCCGTGAGGAACTGCGCCAGATGGGCGACCTCGACGTGCAGTTGGGCGCCGCCGCGGCGCGCGGCCTCAAGGCTGCGGTCCCTGACCTCCTCCAGCGAGTGCTCGCGCCAGAGCGGACCGCCCAGCGCGCCCATGGTCTCGCGCAGCTCCCGCCGGAGCACCGAGTCGTCGCGTGGGACGTGCCCCCCGGCCAGCGGCAGGGCGCGGACGAGCCCGTCCACGTCCCCTCGCCGCACCGCGGCCAGGACCTCGGCCACGCCCCGCAGCCTCTCCGGGTCGAGGGCGAACGCTTCCGTCGGATCCGCGAGCCAGACCTCCCCGGTCGGGCCGTCGAGGATGAGGCGCTCGGGCGCCAGGTCGGCAAGGAAGATCCCCTCCCTGAGCGCCAGCCGAACGAGCGCCTCGGAGGCCAGCCGGTAGTGCTCTCCCCCGGGCGGGGCCGGGTGGGCCGGCGCCTCGAAGGTGGCGCAGCGGGCCGTGGAGTAGCCCCGATATACGTCCGGGATACGCAGCTGCAGACCCTCGAGCCCCCTGAGGCGCCGGCAGATCTGGGCCGCGAAGTACATGTCCCTGCGGTGGTTGGCGTGCGCGGCGAACTCGGATACCGCCTCGGAGGGGTCGAGCGGCAGCCGGTCGCCGAGCCTGCGGCGCGTCAGGTCGGCCACCGGGCGCATCGCCAGCAGATCGCGGCGCACGCCCGCGCGGGCGACCACCACGAGCGCGGGCCGCTCCCCCGGTAGCACCGCCCTGTGCGACTGGGTAAAGGGGCCGGTCCGGACCGGCGCCTCCTCGAAGTAGACGAAGAGGCGTTCCAGCGTGTTGCCGAGCTCCCTTTCGACCCGGGCCCGCACCTCGGCCGGGAGGATCGGCTTCGCCACGACCTCCGAGCGGCCAAGCTCGGCGGCCACGTCCGGGGAGATCAGGTCGCGCCGGACCGAGAGGAAGCGTCCTAGCTCGCCGAAAGTCGGGCCGAGCTCTTCGAGCGAGAGGCGGAGCCTCGTGCCCACCCTCCCCGGCTCGGCCCCGCGGCGGCGGGGCAGAAAGCGGCTGCCGAACACGAAGCCGAAGCCGTAGCGCGCCCCGACCCTGGCGATGCTGGCAGCCCTCCTTGCCGGGCTCTCCGGCAGACCCCGCGTTACCTTCTCCATGACAAGAGGATACAGCAGCCGGCAAGCAGAGATCAGCCGACAAGAGAGCGCGGCGTCTCGCACCCGCTACAATGATACGGGCGCAAGGCCGGAACCTGACAGCCACCGACGAAGGAGCTACCCGTGCAATACGTCCATACCTGTTACAGGGTCCTGGATCTCGACCGGAGCATTGACTTCTACACCAACAAACTGGGCCTCGAGCTCGCCCGCCGGGTTCCCATCGGCGACGACGCTACCAACGCCTTCTTCTCCGTCCCCGGCGACCCCGAGCCCCGCCTGGAGCTCACCCTCAACCACGGCCGGGAGGAGCCCTACGAGATCGGAACCGGCTACAGCCACGTCGCCTTCGCCGTCGAGGATCTCGACGCCCTGGCCCAGAAGCTCGAAGAGGCCGGCGGCGTGGACTTCGAGAGCAAGCCGCACGCCATGAGCAGCGGGACCAGGATCTTCTTCGTCCGCGACCCCGACGGCTACCGCATAGAGTTCATCGAACGCCCGTAGAGAGACCGAAAGCCCTCTTAGGGTCTGCTAAAGCCCGGATCTCCTCGCGCCGACAAACGGGTAGTGTGCGAGATCCGACCAACCCCCGCGCGTGTTCGCCGCGACGAGCGGGGCTATACCATGCCCGAGGTCCTGACGGCCACCGCCATCCTGGCCGTCCTCCTCGTCATCGCCGTGATCATATTTCTTGCCCTTCTCGAGCGCTGGCGGGTGGAGGCCGCCGCCGAGCAACTCGCCGCGGACATGCGCCTCGCGCATAGCAGGGCAATTAACCGGTTGACCGACTGGCGGGTTGTGCTGGCCCCCAAGGACGCCGACGACGACTCGGGGGAGGAGTCGGGGCCGGATTACTTTCTGGTAGAGCTGAAAGGCGTCTACGAGCCCGGTTACCCGAAGCCCGAGGTGGCGGAGAGCATTGCCCGCGTGCTGCCGGCCGACGTCAAGATCAAAGACCACAGGTCCGGCACCTCCAACGACGCCCAGGGCGAGACGAGGTGGGTCTCGCCGATACCACCAGGCGAGTCTGGCGAGGTCCCCGACCCGACGCGCACTGTGGAGTTCAACTCGGATGGCACGATGGCCTTCTTCGAGGGGCCGGCCAACTCCGCCTGCGTGACCGTGGACGGGAGCCCGATGCTCCGGGTGAAGGCCTCTTTCCCGGCCACCTCGGCCATCGAGATCGTCGACGGATCCGGCTTCCCCTGCAATGTGGATTGAGGCGCGCGAGAGCGAGGCCGGCTACTCTTTGGTAGAGGTGGTCGTGGCGATGGCCGTTCTGACCGTGGCCATCTTGCCGATGGTCGGCATGTTCGAGGCGGGACTGCGGGCGGCTACCGCGAGCGGCGACTACGATCGGGCGCGGTCCTGCGCCGGCCAGAAGCTGGAGCAGGCCAAGAGCCTGCCCTACGAGGCCGTCAAGGCCTGGCCCTCCGCGGGCGTCTGCGAGACCTCGGGGCTCGACTACACGGTAGACACAGAGTTCGTCGACCAGGATCTCCGAAACGTCGGCGAGGACGAGGGCCTGATGAAGGTCACGGTAACCGTCGAGTGGGACGACGGCGCCAACTCGTACGGCGTGACCGGGGTGGTCTCCGAGTGGTGAGCGCCTTCGGCCCGAGCCGGCGGCGTTCGCTTGTGGACGAGGGCGGCTTCACCCTGGCGGAGGCGCTGGTCACCACGACCATGATGGTGGTCGTGCTGTTCGCCCTGTACGCAGTCTTCGAGGCGACCGTGCGGGTCTTCGATCTCGCGGGCGACGAGCTCGATGCCGCGGAGAACGCCAGGCTCGGCCTCGGCAGGATGGAGCGCGAGATCCGGGCCGCGTACCCGCAAGACGGTGGCGTCCTGCTGAATACCTGGCAACCAACCCAGATAGCCTTCCAGAACAAGCCTACCGACGATCCACCCGAGACGGTCGTCTACAGCCTGAGCCCTGGCTCTCCAAGCTACCTCAGGAGGAACGGCCAGCGGTTGGCGGGGCCCCTGGACGGGGCCGACGGCGTCCGGTTCGAGTACTGTAAGAGCGCTACCGATTGTTCGTCGGCGGTCGGCTCCGAGAGCGAGATCGAGCTGGTACGCGTTACGCTCGGTGTCAGAGCGCCGGGCGACCCGGACGCTACCCAGACCCTCACCACGGACGTGGACCTGAGGAACCGGGAGTGAGCGGACGCCTCACCGCCGGCGAGAGGGGCATGGCGCTTGGCCTCGCGGTGATAATGGTCGCGCTCATCGGGGTGCTGGCCGCCGGTCTGCTTACGTTCGTCGCCGCGGACCTCGACGCCGTGGCGGAGGCGAACCGGGGACAGCAGGCCTTCGAGCTGGCCGAGGCCGGTATCGAGGTGGCGAAGGCGCACCTGGCCGACGACCCCTCGGACTGGTCCTCCGGGGAGCTTCACATGGAGGACGCTGGCGAGAACGCGGTCACCGTCACCGTCGAACGCGATGCAGAGAACCAGCTCTTCATAGCTACCTCGACCGGCGAGTACGGTGGCGCGACCCGAAAGGTCGAAGCGGTCTTCTCGGCCGGGGATGGCGGGCTAGAGCTCGTGAGCTGGCGGGAGCTCTACGAGTAAACGTTTCGTGGAAGAACCGCGTCCGGCCACAGGGACCGTTAGAATGCGCTCGTGGAGGAGAGAGAGGCGAGAGATGGCGCCGTCCGGGTCGGGATGATCTGGGGCGGCATCGGCGGGGTGGTGGGCTTCCTGGTCTCGCTGCTTGGCTCCCTGGTAGGGATTCTGGCCGCCGGCTTCGTCGGCTTCTCGTGCGGACGGCGGGCCGCCGAGGCCGGGCGGCGGACGGGTGCGCTCTCCGGGCTGGTCGGCGGGGCTGTCGCCGCGCCGGCCTACGTGCTCGGGTCCGCGGCCGGGGCGCTCGTGGCGGTGCGGGGGATCGGGGCGACCAGGCTCGCCGCCACCCTCTCGGAGATGCTCGGGACCCGCGTCACGCCCGACGAGGCCTGGCTGTTCTTTCTCCTAAGCCTCGTCCTCGCGGCTTTCCTACAGGCGGTGATCCTGATCCTGGCCTCGACCGCCGCCGGTGCCTGGGCGAAGAGATAGCTACCTGCTGCCGGGTCCCAGCCGTCGGCCCGACCCGAGAGGGTCGTGGAGCTCGATTCGTGGCGGAACCTGTGGTCTCGTCGGAAGAACTGGACCCTGGGCGGCCCTAACCTTTCTTCGCCGCCTCCGCGGCGCTTTCGCCGAAGACGAATTCGCCATCTTCGGGGCGGGCGACGCCCGCCCTCTCGAGGCGCCGGTCCTTCTGGTACTTTCTGATGGCGGCTTTGAGAGTGCCCAGGCCTAGAGTCGCGCACTTGGGACGCGAGGCGACGATCTGGCGTCCGAGCTGTTCGATCATCTCGTTGTAGTCCATCTCGAGCACCTGGTCCATGGTGAGGTTGCCCCTGTGGACCTCCTCGAGGAGCATGCTGCTCGCGGCCATGCTGATCGTGCAGCCCTCGCCCTCGTAGGTCGCGTCCTCTATGTGCTCGTGGTCGTCCGCGCCCTTGAGGTACACCGTCACCACGTCCCCACAACCGGGGTTGCCGCCCGGCATCACCACGTCGGGCGTTTCGAGGGCACCCCTGTGCCGCGGGTTCTGGTAGTGATCCAGCAGGATCTGTATCTGCAACTGCCTGTCCAACGCCCAACCTTCCGCTCTGTTAACCGGTCGATCTTCTGGAAGAGTTTATCGCAAGCCCGTTCGTGGTTGGGCGCGGAATATCGCCCCGGTGCAAAGGACGGGCCCGGGCCGCATAATTCTCTTCCGTGACCGCCTTACCCCCGAAGCAGCCAGCGTGAAGGGTCGCGACCTGGCGCTCCTTGTCGCCCTGGGTGCGATGTGGGGCTCGTCTTTCCTGTTCATAAAGGTGGCGGTAGGCGAGGTGTCTCCGGCCTTCGTGGTCGCCGCCAGGCTCTGTTTCTCCGTCCTGACGCTGCTGGCGGCGCTGCCGCTCCTCGGGCGGTTCGCCGTCGGGCGGACCACCGGCGCGATCCCGCAGGTAGCCCGGCTCTGGCGACCTCTGCTGCTCCTCGGCCTCTTCAACGCGGCCCTGCCGTTCGTCCTCATAGCCTGGGGGACGCAGTTCTTGCCGAGCGGGACGGCCGCGATCCTGAACTCGACGGTTCCGCTTTTCACCGCCCTTCTCGCCCTCGCGCTGCCGTTTTCCGCCGGGGAGCGGCTGGGCCTCCTCGGGGCGGCGGGCTTGCTGCTCGGTATCGTCGGCGTCGGGGTCCTGGTCGGCGGCTTCGGGGGTCTGGCCGGGGGGCGCCCGGAGGCTCTGGCCGGGGCCGGGGCCGTCCTGGTCGGGTCGGTCAGCTACGCCGTCGGCGGGCTGTACGCCAAGAGCTCCATGAAGGACGTGCCGGTCGCGGTCTCCGCCGTCGGGCAGAGCGCCGGCGGACTCGTCCTCGTGCTGCCGCTCGCGGCCTTCGCGCTCCCCGCCGGGCTCCCGAGCCTGCAAACCTTGGGCGCGCTGGCCGGGCTCGGCGTAATCGGGACGGGGTTCTCGCTCCTCCTTTACTTCAGGCTCATCGCGAACGTCGGTCCGACGCGCACCTCGACGGTGACTTATCTGGTCCCTGTCTGGGCGCTCCTGTACGGCGCGCTGCTGCTCGAGGAGGGCATCACAGCCCGCTCCGTGCTCGGGCTCGTCCTGATCCTGGCAGGCGTGGCCGGCGTCTCTGGTATCTTCCGGATTCCCCATAAAAAACCTCCTCCCGCCCCGTAAATTGCTACAGTTTGATACACTCTCCCCATGAGAGTAGGCATAGTCGGATTGCCCAACGTCGGGAAGTCCACGGTTTTCAACAGCCTGACGCGAGCAGGGGCCGAGTCCCAGAACTACCCGTTCACCACGATCGACCCTAACCTCGGGGTGGCGGTGGTGCCGGACGAGCGCCTGGAAGCTCTGGCTGAGGTCATGAAGAGCAGGCGGGTAGTCGCGGCGACCGTAGACTTTGTGGACATCGCGGGGCTGGTGCGGGGGGCGAGTGGGGGCGAAGGGTTGGGCAACCAGTTCCTCGGCCACATCCGCGAGTGCGACGCGGTCGCTCACGTAGTGCGCTGCTTCGACGACGAGAACGTGGTGCACGTCCACGGCGCGGTCGACCCGGAGGGCGACATCGAGACAATCGACACCGAGCTCTTGCTCGCCGACCTGGCGACGGTCGAGCGGCGGCTGGAGCGGACTAGCAAGGCCGCCAAGGGCGGAGATGCCAAGCTCAGGGCCGAGGCGGCCGGTTTGGAGCGGCTGCGGGATCACCTCTCCGACGGGAACCCGGCCCGGTCTTATCCCGCATCCGAGGCGCTGGCCGAAGCCCTTGGCACCCTGATCACTGCCAAGCCAACCCTCTACGTGGCGAACGTTGACGAGGAGTCCGTCGCCGACGGGAACAGCTACAGCTCGCGGGTCGAGAAGCTGGCGGCCCGCCAGGGGGCCGAGGCGGTGAGGATCTCGGCGCGCCTCGAGGCCGAGGTCGCCGAGCTCTCGGAGGCGGAGGCGGGCGAGTACCTGGCCATGCTCGGGGTGGAGAAGACGGGTTTCGAGGAGTTCGTGCGGGCCGCGTACAGCCTTCTCGGGCTCGTCACGTTCTTCACAGCGGGCGAGAAGGAGAGCCGCGCCTGGACCGTGCGAGAGGGCTCGACGGTGCGGCGGGCCGCCGGGCGCATCCACACGGACATGGAGCGCGGCTTTATCGCTGCCGAGGTAGGCGACTGGCGGGACATAGTGGCCGCCGGGTCTTGGGCTAGGGCCAGGGAGGAGGCCAAGGTCCGCCTCGAAGGCCGCGACTACCTAGTCAAGGACGGCGACACCCTGCTCGTCCGCTTCAACGTCTAGGCAGGGGCGATGCCGCCCTTCGTCCGCCCCAGAAAACCTCTCTCCGAGTGCCGGCTCGCGCTCGTTACGACCGGCGGGGTTCACCTGCCCGAGCAGGCGCGCTTCGACATCGACGACCCCGCGGGCGACTGCTCGTACCGCGAGATCCCGGCCGACGCCACCGAGCTCACCTGGACCCACGCCTACCACCGCCACGACGAGGGCACGGACCTCGACTCCGTCTTCCCCCTCTGGACCCTGCGCGAGCTCGTCGAGGAGGGCGTGGTGAAAGAGCTTGCGCCGCGCCACTTCTCGTTTATGGGCGCGATCCACGACCCGGCCCCGCTCGTCGAGGAGACCGCCCCCGAGGTCGCCGAGAAGCTGGCGGAGGACGGGGTGGACGCGGTGCTCCTCACGCCCTCCTGACCCCTGTGCCACCGGTCCGTCGGGCTGGTATGCAACGCCATAGAAGGGCGGGGCATCCCCACCGTCACGCTCGCCATGGAGCACGGCGTCCCGGCACCGCGGGTGGCCTTCGTCCCCTTCCCGTACAACCTCCCGATGGGCGAACCCGGGGACCGTGAAGGCCACAGGAAGATAGCCCTGGCCGCCCTCGCGCTGTTGCACGAATCGGAGAGGCCGGGAGAGGTGGATATATAGCCGTCAGGCATCAGGTTTTTCGAGCACACGTCGGAATGTCGGTCTGGTGGAGACGTCTTATCCGGCGGCTGGTGCCTGCGAGATTTGGCTGACGGCTGATACCTGAAACCTAAGATATAATTTCCGTACGTAGAGTCTAGTCCGAAGGTGAGGCCGTGGCCCTGGTATTCGTTCTGTTCGTCGCGTTGTTCGTGGTTATGTTCCTGTTTTTGTTGCCGATACTGCTCTCGTTGCAGGCCGTTGGGAGCCTGTTCGTGTACCCGCGGCAGCTGAGGGCGATACTCGGCAACAGGCTGCTGCGCCGCAACCACGCGCTGGAGCACGCGACCATCGTGGTGATGATGGAGAGGGAGCCCGGACGCAGGCTCAACGGCTTCTCTGACGACGACGGGTTCTTCGTGCAGGGCGTGCGCTCCATAGCCGAGGTCGAGAGCGCGGCCAGGGAGGCCCTGCGCCGGCTGCGCGCCGGGGAGAAGGGGCTCGCCGTCCACCGCAACTGCGGCACTACCATCGTGGCGGCGAACCTGCTCGTCGCCGTCTTCTTTCTCGGCGCCCTCGGCCTCGGCTACGCGCTGGGCGGGCAGTGGCTGTACCTGCTGATCGTGGGTGGCGTCATCCTGGCCTTCGCCCTGCGGGTGCCCTTAAGCCTCCTGCTGCAACGCTTCGTCACTACCGACGCCGACCTCACCAACGCCGAGGTTGGCTGGGTGGAGCCCGCCAACCCCACGGAGTTGCGGGCCGGCGTCCTCGGCTTCCTGCTCGCCGCCTCGAGCGTGCGGGTGCGCGTCTTCCACACCGACCCCGACGCCGTCGAGATCCTGCGCGACGACGGGGCCGTCGTCCGCTAGAGCTTCGCCAGAGCGCTTAAGACCCATCCCCCTGGCCACGCGCCCGGTCCGGTGTTCTGCCCGAAGAGAGGAGACTATGGACAGCGCAACGTATGATGTCCTGATCGTCGGCGGCGGCCAGGCGGGCATCCCGCTGGCTTACAAGCTCGCCGGCGAGGGGATGTCCGTCGCCCTCGCGGAGCGCAAGGACTTGGGCGGCTCCTGCGTGAACTTCGGCTGTTCGCCGACCAAGGCCGTCATCGCCTCGGCCAAGGTCGCCCACCAGGCCAGGCGCGCCTCAGAGTACGGGATAGAGATACCGGAGGTCCGCGTCGATTTCCCGGCGGTCCTCGAGCGGGCCCGCGGGATCGTCGAGCTCAAGCGCTCGGGGCTCGACGAGGGCCTGGAAGGCTCGGAGAACCCGCTCCTGATCCGGGGCCACGCCCGCTTCGAGGGCCGCCACGCCGGCGAAGGCTTCAGGCTGCGGGTGGGGGAGAGACCCGTAACCGCGCGCCAGGTCGTCCTGGACACGGGGACCAGGACCCTCGTCCCCCCGATAGAGGGCATCGAGGGCGTGGACTATATAGAGTCGGGCAACTGGCTCGAGAAGACGGAGCTACCGGAGCACGTAGCGGTAGTCGGGGGGAGCTACATCGGGCTCGAGATGGCCCAGTTCTACCGCCGGATGGGCAGCCGCGTGACGGTCGTCGTCGGCAACTACGACCACGTGGCCGCCCGCGAGGATGACGACATCTCCGAAGCTTTGCGTGACATCCTCGAAGATGAAGGCATCGAGTTCGTCTTCTGCGAGCGCGCCCAGAAGGTCGCCCCCGACGGCGACAGAGGTCTCGTCCTGACGCTAGATGGCGCCGACCCCACGGAGATCCGGGCCTCGCACCTGTTCCTCGCCACGGGGCGCAAGCCGAACACCGACGATCTGGGCCTGGAGACCGTCGGCCTCGAGACCGACAGGGGCATAGTGGAGGTCGACGGGCGGCTCGCGACGGGGGTCGAGGGGATCTGGGCGGCCGGGGACATCCGGGGTGGTCCGATGTTCACCCACACCGCCTGGGACGATCATCGCATCCTCTTCTCCCAGATCGCCGGCGACGGGTCGCGCACCACGGAGAGGGTAGTGCCCTACGCCGTCTTTACGGATCCCGACCTCGGGCGCGTCGGGATGACCGAGCGCGAGGCCCGCGAGGCCGGCTACGAGGTCGAGGTGATGAGCTTCGATATGGCGAAGGAGAAGGGCAAGGCGCTGGAGATAGGGGAGACCAAGGGCCTCATAAAGGTGGTAGCCGACGCCTCCAGCGGCCTCATCCTCGGGGCCGCGGTGCTCGCCTCCGGGGGATCCGAGCTGGTGCACGCGTACGTCGACCTGATGAACGCCGGCGCGCCGGTCTCGGTGATCCGGGAGGCCGTCCACATCCACCCGACGCTCGCCGAGGACGTCCAGAGCGCGGTGGCGTAGGGACGGTTCGCGAACCGCCCCTACGTTATCGGCCGTCGGCGAGACGCTCCAGCTCGCTGACCACGCGGTCTAGCTCTTCGATGAGGGGATCTCCCTTCCCTTCCTTGAGGCTCTGTACGACGGCGCGGTAGTACCAGAGCGTACCCTCCCTGCCGCCGTTGAAGCGATTCCAGAGCTCTTCGCCGGCGGCGCGGTAGTCGGCGAGCACGCAGCGGGCGTTGTGAAGCTTGTCCGCCGCGGAGACGAGCCGCACGGGATCCGGGGCCGTGGCCAGGTGGTCCAGATAGCGCTCCTTGCGCTCGCGCCAGGGGGGTTTCGGGTCCTCGTAGGTGTCGGTGCAGCCGGCCATGATCTCGGCGACCGCCCCGCCGAAGCGGAGGCGTATCTCTTCCAGCCGCGCTTCGCCGCCCCGGTCTTCGGGCGCGTCGTGCAGGAGCGCGGCCACCACCTCGTCCTCGGTCCCCCCGTTCTCGCCGACGATGGCAGCGACCGCGAGCAGGTGGGTGACGTAGGGGACGCCGGTACCCTTGCGGTACTGGTCCCCGTGCAGGCGGGCGGCGTAGACGAGCGCGCGCTCGAACTTTTCTCCGTAAGGCAAGTGTCCCTCGTTTCTCCTCAGTCGGTCAACAGGGCGGGGTCGAGGATCCAACCCTCATCAGCGTCACACTCCGGCGGGACGCCCCAGCGCTCGTCCCTCTTGCCGTAGGCCCACGCCGCCTGCACCGCGCAGAGCAGCGAGTCCAGGGCGTCGGCCGAAGGATCCTCAATGAACTCCTCCCTCCAGGAGCCGTCCATCTCCACGGCGAAGCCGTACGTTTCGCGCAGGACCTCGGATGCCAGGCCGGAGACCAGGATCTCTCGTGCGGCCCTTCTCTCCGGCGTATCCGGGACGCCGTCTCGCTTGTAGGCCGCGCGGCCGAGGAACCGGCGGGCGACCACTGCCGGGTAGGCCTCGACGGCCACGCGCTGGTCTACCGTGGGCCGGCAGGGCTCGACGCTGACGCCCGAGGCGAGCAGGCGCGGCGCCCCGCGATAGAACATCTTGCCCACAGGCACCCGGAAGAGCATCATAGCGCTGCTCGAGCCGCTTCTCCGGTCGGCGAGCCGGTAACGCCACTTGCTCCCAAGGGGTCTCCTGGCCATGTCCGCGCGAATGAGACCCTCGAACTCGTCTTTTTCGAGCCCGGCAACTTTGGCCACGTAGCCCTCCCACCTCTTCGGCCAGCCGAGGGCGGCGACGAGGTCCTTAGGCTGTCCGAACGGGAAGTCCATCCCGCACACCCACGACCCCGGCCTCTCCAGGAACTCCTCGAAGCCTGAAAAGTCCGTCATCTGCTCCGAATCCTCGACGCGCAGGATGCTCTCCGAGAGCGTGCACCGCAGGGCTATGAGGGGTTTGCGGGGGCTCGGGGCGCTCGTGAAGTCGAGGCCGTAGACGATCACGCGGGATTTCGGGCGGGCTATGGAGCGTCAGGCGTTCTCGTCGCTCTGGCCCTCGTCGCGGGCCAGGCGATGGACGTTCGGTTTACGGTCCTCCTCGGGGACCTTCTCGCCCTCGTCCTTGCCGCCGGGGATGTGCCACTCGATCACCTGGTTCATCTCGGCGCCTACGAGCATGATCAGGGCCGAGTAGTAGATGTAGAGCATCAGGATGATCACACCCGCCAGGGAGCCGTAGGTCGCGCTGTAGGACCCGAAGTTGCCGACGTAGAACGAGAAGAGCAGAGAGAAGATTAGCCAGAAGACGAAGGCGAGCACGGCGCCTGGGCTGATCCAGGAAAATTTCTGCTTGGCTGCCGGGGCGAAGTAGTAGATCAGGGCGAACGTGAAGAGCACGATGCAGGCCACTATCGGCCACTGCACGATGCTCCAGACGGTCTGGAAGACGCTACCGAGCCCGATCGCCCCCGCCAGACCGCCGCCGACCGAGCCGCCGAAGATGACGATCCCGAAGGCGCCGAGCATGAGGATGATGACCGCGAGCGACATAAAGA
>JADDPU010000019.1 GCA_016781725.1 Rubrobacter sp.
GGGCGCGGAGGGACACCGGGGCGTGGCGGTCGGGCCGATCCCGGGCAGCACCCCCTCGACGGAGGTGTACGTCCCGGTGAACGGACGCGTGTACCTCATCAACGTGTACGCCGAGGCGCCGGGGGAGGAGGGGCTGGACGCGGACGACAAGGAACTGCTCTCCGGCGTCCGCTTCTCTCCCCCGAACGAGACGATCCGCTCGCTCGGGCTGCCGCGGGCCAACGCGTCCGAGGCTCTCTACCCCTCCGCCGCCGAGGCGCGAGCGGTAGCACTCCACGCGGACGCGAAGGCCCCCCCGGGAGCCGCGCCGCAAGCGTCCGCCGACGGGTCCGAAGAGCCCTCCTCGAGCAGGGCCGCGGCCGGGAAGGGCGTCGAGAAGCGCATCGCGGAGGGTTGCTGGCGGGCCGACCCGGACTTCTTCGTGCAGACCCAGCACGGCTACAAGGCCAACGACGCCCGCGGCGACAACATCCCGACCGGGTGGAGTCCCGTGGGCCTGCCCAATTTCTGGGGTCAGTACACCCACGGCAACCTCGGCTACGGCCGGTGCACGAAGCCGTACTACACGAACGACAAGTTCGCCGTGGACTACCCGCTGAACAAGTGGGACTACGTCTTCTCGCCCTTCGCCTGCGGGCGCGTCACCCACGCCGGGCGCAACCGGACCCACGCCGACTACGGGATCTTCGTCTCCATCAAGGCCTGCAACGGCAAGTACGTGAACCTCACAGGACACCTCGTGGCCATCAAAGCCGGCTTGAGACGGGGCGACAGGGTGACGAGGGACACCGTGATCGGCTACGCCGGCAGGACGGGCGGCAGCGTCCCGGTCGGCAGGGTGCACATCCACACGGCCTTCTACCGCAACCCCAAGGCAAACCCCGACGGCTCGCCCTACGGGGGCGCGGGGTTGCAGGTCGTGCGCAACCACTACGTCGGGACCGCGGCGAAGAGGAGGGACCTAAGCGTTCCCCGCCTCGCTTCCTCCCGCGTGTACCAGTACGCGAAGATCAGGCCCAAGAAAGCCTTCTGCCGCGAGGGGATAAGGTGCGGCGAGAGGTACAAGGTCAGCAACTGAGCCAGCCCAAGGGGTCGCCCGGACGGTATACTCCTCCCCCGGAGGACCCCATGCGGATCTTGAAACACACCTCGAAGGGGCTTCTGGGCTCCAAGTTCTTGCGGCGCTCCCTGAGCGTCGTGGTTCTGGCGCTCGCCGACGGGGTCGCCCTGTTGCTCGGGCTTTTGGGAGCGGCCTGGCTCGTGGGCGGAGGTCTCGTGCTCGAGCTGGCGCCGCTGCTGCTGGCCGGGTGGATCCCTCTCTTCGCCGCCTTTCGTCTCTACGACCGGGCGCCCGTCCGGCGCAACCCGGGGGCGCTAATTGGGAGCGCCTTCTGCTGGGCCGGCCTGGTGACGATAGTGGCGGCGGTCTACCCCGAGGTCGGGCTCGGGCTCGGCGAGATACTGCCGGCCGCCCTCCTTGCCCTGCTGTGCGCCGCCGCCATCCGGTTCGTCTACGAACGCGTCATAGGCAGGATCTACCGCCGCGGCTTCGGCCAGACGCCGATCCTGGTGGTGGGAGACGAGGAGGACCGGGCCAGGGTTCGCAGGACGATGGATGACGCCCCTGGCGCCTACGTTCTGGCGGGCGAGGTGGACCTGCCGGACGGGGGGGGCGAAGTCCCTCTGGCGGCGCTGCGAGGAGAGCTCGACCGCACGGGTGCCCGCGGGGTAGTTCTCGTCGGGGCCGAACGCCTGCCGGACGACGATCTCTTGGAGCTGCTGCACTCAGTGCGGCTCCGCGGGGTGCCCTTGCGGGTGGTGCCTGGGGCCCTCGCGCTGATGCGGGGCCGGACCATCCTCTCCGAGGGCCTGGGGCTGCCGCTGCTCGAGGTCCACTACCCGAGCCTGGATAACACCCAGCGGGCCCTCAAGCGCGTCCTCGACGTGGCGGTCTCCGCGGCTGGCCTCGTCCTCCTCTCCCCGCTCTTTCTGGCCGTCGCCGTCGCCGTCCGGCTCGACTCGCCTGGACCCGTGCTCTTCCGCCAGAAAAGGGTAGGGGCCGACGAGAAAGTCTTCGTCTGCTACATGTTCCGCTCGATGCGGGAGGAGGCCGAGCGGCAACAGCGGCAACTCGAAGCCCTCAACGAGGCGAAGGGCCCGGTCTTCAAGATGCGGCACGACCCGCGCGTGACCAGGGTCGGGCGCTTCTTGCGGCGTTGGAGCGTGGACGAGCTGCCCCAGCTCGCCAACGTGCTCAAGGGGGAGATGAGCCTCGTGGGACCGAGGCCGCTGCCGGTGCGGGATTTTTTGCGGATGGAGGAGGCCCACAAGAGGAGGCTCGGGGCCGTCCCGGGCATGACCGGCTACTGGCAGACCAGCGGTCGCAGCGACCTCTCGTTCGAGGAGATGGTGCGGCTGGACCTCTACTACATCGAGAACTGGTCGCTCTCGTTCGACCTCAAGATCATCCTGAAGACCCTGGGCGCGGTCCTGCGCCGCGAGGGCGCGTATTGACCGGGTGCCGTCGAGGCAGACCGGGAGGCGCGAGCCCCCGGGTTAAAGAGGGGCTCCGTTGCTTTAGAATAGGCGGCGCCCGGACCACGAAGGTTCGGGGCGCGGTTACCTAAAATCCAGATGGGAGTTCAAAAGTGAACGCTGTAGTGGTGATTCTGGACAGCTTGAGAAAAGATCACATAGGCGCCTACGGCAACGAGTCGGTCCAGACCCCCAACCTGGACGCCCTGGCCAGGGAGAGCTTGCGCTTTACGAGGGCCTACCCCGAGTCTTTGCCCACTATCTGCGCCCGCAGGGCCATTCACACGGGCATGAGGACCTGGCCTTTCAGGGAAAGAGTCGAGCTTCCGGGGGAGACCTTCCAGCCGGCGGGCTGGCAGCCGATCCCCGAGGAACAAATAACGCTCTCGGAGATCCTGCTCTCCGCCGGCTACAGCACCATCCTGTACTCGGATACCCAGCCCCTCTTCCATCCCTCCATGAACTTCCAGCGGGGCTTTCGGGTGTTCGACTGGATCCGGGGCCAAGAGAGGGACCGCTACCGCGCCACGGTGGGCCTCCCTGAGGATCTGGTGAAAAAGAACGTAGTCCCCGGCAACGACGAGAACATGGTGGACAAGGTGCGCCAGTACCTGGCCAACACGCGCGGACGCCGGACCGAAGAGGACTACTTCGCCCCTAGGCTCTTCACCCGCGGGATGGAGTTTCTCGAGCGGGCGAGGGAGGGGCAGCCGTTCCTGCTCGTGCTTGACAGCTTCGACCCGCACGAGCCTTGGGACCCCCCCGAGGAGTACGTGAAGCTCTACAGCGACGGCTACGAGGGCCCCGACCCCATCGTGCCCAACTACGGCAGCGCGGACTGGATCGGGGAGAAGGAGCTCGAGCGGATGCGGGCGCTGTACGCCGCCGAGGTGACGATGGTCGACCGCTGGCTCGGGCGCTTCCTCGACAAGCTGGAGTCCACGGGCCTCATGCAGGAGACGCTCTTGGTCGTCCTCTCCGACCACGGCGTCGCCCTCGGCGAGCACGGCGCCACGGGCAAGCCTTACGGGGCGCTCTGGCCCGAGCTCACGGACATCCCCTTCTTTATCAGGCACCCGGATGGCTCGGGCGCCGGCCAGACGAGCGACTACTTCGTCTCGACCCACGACGTCGCCCCCACCATCCTCGGCGGGCTCGGCATCCTGCCGCCCGAGACGATGGACGGCCGCTACCTGACCGTACTTCTCCAGGGCGCGGAGCTCGAGCCGCGCCCCCACTTCACGCTGGGCTACGACGACTTCGTGTGGGCCCGCGACGACCGCTACGTGATGTTCGGGCCCGCCGACCGCTCCGAAGCGCACCTCTTCGACGCGCAGAGCGACCCCAACATGGACAACGACA
>JADDPU010000059.1 GCA_016781725.1 Rubrobacter sp.
AGAGGGGGAGCGTCGTATAGTGGAGTTGCCGGCGTCGTCTCCCGCTAACGTCCGACATTGAGGCTCCCTGGCACCTTTGAAAGTAGACCGATCTGTTAGACCCGGCGCTAGGCCCTCCTGGGTAATATCTTGCTCGGGGTATGTAGATCTTTAACACTACGTCTCGGCGGAAGCCGGTGGAGAGAGCGATGCGGGGGTAGCGGGTGAACGATACGCAGAAGATCGGCGAAGAGCCGGGCGGGCAGGCCTATCCTGCCACGGTTGCGGAAGTCTTCGACCACGGCATGGTAATTCTGAACAGGGGGGTCTCGCACGGGGTGCGGGAGGGGCAGAGGTTTTTGATCTACGAACCGAACGAGAGAGAGATAGAGGACCCCGAAAGCGGAGAGATCCTGGGCCGCTTGGAGCGAGTCAAGGCAACAGGAATGGTCGTGAACGTTCAGGATAAGATGTGCACCGTAGAGTTGACGCACGGCGCAACGTCAGTCGGGAGACGCGTGGATAGAAGATCCCCGTTCCAGGCGTTCCCGGGGCTCGAGCCCGGGGTAGCACCCAGAGAAAGCAACGACTCGTCCGGGTACCCCGAGATAGGAGATAAGGCGAAGCCGCTCGGCCTACAGACTGTCTGAGAGATGGATGTAAAGCTCCAGAAGCGAACCCTGTCAAGAACGAGCGGGCGCTACCTAATCGTAGCGCCCGCTCTCACGTCCCGTCGATGGATTCGACGGGGAGACCTTAGTAGATCACCTGCACGTCGACGTAGTCGATGCCGGTGTAGGTCAGCCCGATCTCCTCGGCCGCAGCCGCGGAGAGATCCAACTCCCTCCCCGCCACGTAAGGTCCCCGGTCCGTGACCTCGACGACCACGGAGTAGCCCCCGTAGGTGACTAGCAGCTCCGTGCCGAACGGGTAGTAAAGCGAGGCCGCCGTGTACTCTTCGTACGGCTCGAAGATGTCCCCGCTCGCCGTCAAGTTGCCCTCTAGCCCCGGCCCGTACCAGCTCGCAAGCTGGGTGTCGGCCGAAGCATCCTCCTGAAAGACAGCCAGCGATAGGGCGAACACACCGGCCACCAACAGCATCTTGAGATAAGACTTCATGGAGTCCCCCTCCAGATCGCTTGCACAACAAGCCCGAGAGGGTACTACGTTACGATTTCGTTACAAGGCGACACAAGGCGGCACATATCGTTTATGTCGTCTATTTGTGATCTTTTTACATAGCGCCAAGGGGTATATGTGCAGAAGTCATACACCATATATTGTGGTGTCTTGCAGGGGAAAACGGCGGCGCGAGGGGGGGGTGGTAGCGGTGTTTCTGTTAGTCTTTGTCGAGCAGGCGCCGGTAGCGTTCGACGCGGGCCTCGAACTCGGGGAGTTTGCGGTCGGCGGAGCGTTGGGCCCCGCGGGGCATCTTCCCGCTGGCGGCGAGCCGCAGGTAGGCCTCGCAGACCCTGAGGGCGTCTGCGGGGTTGCGCCGGCGCTCGTAGAGGGAGGCGAGCCTCTCGTAGGGGTGGCTGCCGACGAACTCCTCGGCGACGCTGGTTTCGTAGAGGTCGATGGCCCTCTCGGGGTCGCCTGAGTGCACGGCCCTCTCGGCCTCCTCGTTGCGGGCCATCCCGGCCTCGAAGCCGCGCAACGGGTCGCTCTCCGTCCCGATCCTCTCGCGCTCCTCGGTATCGAGTCCGTAGAGCGGCGAGGGCTCTTGCGCGGGCGAAGTCCCCCCGCCGAAGATGCTCCTGAGACGCCTCATTACCAACGAAATGCCCTTCTCTCGGTCCCTACCAAGAGTATAGCCGAGGAGACGAGGTCTCGAACGCGTCAGCGAGCCCCGAGTGCCGAGAGGGCCGCTTCCGGTCGGCCCGCTCTCTCCGCGCCAACGGCGCCCCTCTCGAAGGACGGTCTGCGTGTGCTTTAATCTCTGCTCGCCGAGACTCGCAAGGGAGGGAGCGCTTTTGGGCTTCGAGTTCGCCCGCTATCTAAAGGTCAGGGGTGCGTGGGGGGCGAGCTGGTCTCCCGACGGCCGGAGGGTCTCTTTCCTGACGGAGATCACCGGCGTCCCGCAGGTCTGGGAAATCTCCGGTGAAGGGGGCTGGCCCGAGCAGCTGACCTTCCACGAGGAGCGCGTCTCGGGGGCCGAGTACTCGCCGGTTGCGGAGAGGCTTCTGTTCGGCATGGACGCCGGGGGCAACGAGCGCTCCCAGCTCTTTTTGCTCGAAGGCGGCGAGGTCACGGACCTCACCCGCGCCCCAGAGGCCATCCACTACTCCGGCGGGTTCTCGCGCGATGGGGGACGGGTCGCCTACACGGCGACCCGCCGCAACGGGACGGACTTCGACGTGTTCGTGCAAGGGCTTGACGCGGAGGACGAGCCCGAGGCGGTCTGGGAGCCGGGCGGCTACCACACCGTCGCCGGCTGGGGTCCTGACGGGTCGTACCTGATCGTCTCCCGCCACCACTCCAACGTTAACAACGACCTCTACCGGCTCGATCTGGGTAGCGGCGAGGCGCGGCTGCTCACGCCGCACACAGGGGACGCCAGGTTCTCGTCGGTGAACGTGACGCCCGACGGGCAGAGCATCTACCTCGCCACGGACCGCGACGGGGACTTCGTAAGGCTCGCGCGCCTCGACCCCTCGACCCTGGAGCTCGCCTACCTCACCCCCGACGACCACGACGTGGAGAGCGTCGAGCTCTCCAAAGACGGCCGCTACATCGTCGCCGGCCGCAACGTCGAGGGCTACTCCGACGTGCTTCTCTTCAGCGGCCGCGGGCGGCGCATGCCCGACCCCGAGGTCCCCGAGGGCATCGTCGGGGGCTTCGCGTTCTCGCCGGACTCGAAGCGGCTCGCCTTCACCCTCACCGCCCCGGAGCGCAACCCCGACGTGTGGGTCCTGGATCTACCGGAAGGCCAGGCCCGCCGCCTCACCCGCTCCTCGACCGCCGGGATACCCCCCAAGAGCTTCCGCCGCCCGAATCTAGTGCGCTACCCGACCTTCGACGGGCGCGAGGTCCCAGCCCTCTTCTACGAGCCGGAGGCGCGCGCCACCCCCGCAGAGACCCCGGTCGTCGTAAACGTGCACGGCGGGCCGGAGAGCCAGTCGCGGCCCGCGTTCGCACCTGTGACGCAGTATCTCTTGCACAGGGGATACGCAGTCTTCTTCCCCAACGTCCGCGGCTCGACCGGCTACGGCAAGGCGTACACCCACCTCGACGACGTGCGGCTCAGGATGGACTCGGTGAAGGATCTGGCGCACGCGGCGTACTGGCTGAAGAGACGCGGCCACGGGCGCGTCGCGGTCATGGGCGGCTCTTACGGCGGGTTCATGGTCCTTGCGGCGCTCACCGAGTACCCGGGGCTCTGGAGCGCCGGGGTCGACATCGTAGGTATCGCCAACCTCGTCACCTTCCTCGAGAACACCGGCAGCTACCGCCGGGCCCTGCGCGAGCCCGAGTACGGCTCGCTCGAAGAGGACCGCGAGTTCTTGGAAGCCATCAGCCCGATCCACAAGGCGGACGACATCGCCGTCCCCCTCATGGTGATACACGGCAAGAACGATCCCCGCGTGCCGGTAGGCGAAGCGGAGCAGATCGTGGAGCGCGTCAGGACGAACGGCGGGGCTGTCGAGTATCTGCTCTACGAGGACGAGGGCCACGGCCTCGCCAAGCTCAAGAACCGTCTGGACGCCTACCCGAAGATAGCCGCCTTCTTCGACCGCCACGTGGCCGCAAGGGGCTGACGAGCCGAGAGGCTCGCCGGTGGCCGAACGGGCGTCGTGAGAACCTCCCCGAAAGGCCCCGGAGACCGCGGCCCCGACGCCTGCCCGGTCCTGGCCGCCCTGCCCGAGGGGTACCCAAGGCAAAGTTTACAGAGAAGTTACGATCATGTA
>JADDPU010000163.1 GCA_016781725.1 Rubrobacter sp.
GGCGGTACTCGTCCTCGTGGTGGCGGTGCAGGAGGTAGGAGTAGCCGGCCTGTTTGTGGGCGGGGTGGATCGGCATCCGCGCGGTGCGCGGTTGCTCCAGGTCAAAGACGCGCTTCGCTCCCTCCGGCATGCCCGCTCCTCCCGCGTCGTGTCGGCCCTTTGGGTAAGTTTGGCGAGTGCCGCGGCGGGCGTCAACGGTGAGCCGGGCGCCGGACGACCCCGGTCTCTATAATCCGGGTGGGAAGAGGAGGCGGGATCGAGGAGCTTACCCCATGAACGAGCAGGTACTTGCGTCCATCCGGCGAAGGCTACACGAGCGCGGGCTGGACGCCTACATCGCCTACACGCCCTCGAACGTGTTTTACGCAACCGGCTTCCAGAGCTACTTTTTGATGCAGTGGTGGCGCATGCAGGGTACCGTGCTTGCCGTCATCCCCGCCGACGAGTCCATCGAGGTTGGGATGATGATCGGGGACTTCGAGGCGAAGCCAGCCCGGAGGGTCTCGGGCATCCGGGACGTCCGCGCCTACCGGCTGTGGCCGGAGATCCGGGACGCCGAGGCGGTAAGGGAACCGCTCGCAACAGGGGAGGCGGAAGCTCCGAGACCGGCCCAGTACGACGAGGGCGAGCAAGACGGGATCGTGCGCGGGCTGCTCGGCGACCGGGGGCTGCTCGGGGCGCGAATAGGGATTGATTTGCGCTACATGCTCTTCGACTCCTACCGCCGGTTCTCGGCTGTTGCCCCTGGGGCGCAGTGGGTGGACTTCACCGACGAGATGTACGCGCTGCGGCGCATCAAGTACCCGGACGAGGTCGAGCGGCTGCGGCGGGCGACGGAGCTCTCGGAGGCGGGGATGCGCTTCGCGGTAGAGGACTTGCGCCCGGGCATGACGGCCACAGACGTGCGCCACCGCTACGTGATGGGCGTAGCGCGGGCGGCGATGGACGACCCCCGCTACCAGGACTACTCCGACGATTGGATACTCCCTGCGGTCGGTGCTGGGGTGGGTATCGGGGTGGACTCCGAACGCGACGCGGGCCTGCAAGAGGGCGACCTCATAAAGTTCGACTGCGGCACCACCGTGGGCGGCTACCGCGGCGACGGCGGCCGCACGTTCGTGTACGGGAGGGCGAAGCCGGCCGCGGAACGCCTCTTCGGCGTGCTCCAGGAGGCGCACGGCAGGGCCTGCGCGGCGATTCGACCCGGTGTCGAGGTGGGCGAGATCTTCCGGATCGCCCAGGACCATATCACCACGAACGGATACCCGCGCTTCCGCCGCGGACACTACGGGCACTCTTTGGGCATCGACACCTTCCACGAGGAACCGCCTTACGTATCCGAAGGCGAACGGACGCCCCTCGAGGAGGGGATGGTGCTGGCGATCGAGACCCCGGCCTACACGACCGACGCGGGCGCCATCATGATCGAAGACCTCGTGCACGTGCTCCCCAACGGTATCGAACGGCTGCACAAGCTGCCCCACGAGCTAGGGGTCGTCTCCTGAACGCGGGTAACTTCGCACGGAGAGCAGGGTCTGCGCCCGGGGGGCGTTACCGCGCGAGCCTCGACACCAGCGGGACAAGAACGTACGTGGCGGATGTAGCGGTCATCGCGCAGGTCGGAGTTTCGAGTGGGAGGGCGAATGCAGCTAGCGGGTAAGGTGGCGGCGATCACGGGTGCGGCTTCCGGCAGCGGTTTGGCGAGCGCCCGGCTGTTCGGGCAGGAGGGAGCGTCTGTACTGCTGGGGGACGTAAGCGAAGAGGAGGGCCGGCGGGCGGCCGAGGAGATCGAGGGGGCGGCCAAGCCGCCTTCGTGCGGACGGACGTCACCTCCGGGGCAGACGTGGAGCGGCTGGTGAACAGCGCCGTCGACCGGTACGGCAAGCTGGACATAATCTTCAACAACGCCGGCATCGCGATGGGCGGATCCATCCTCCAGAGGTCCGAAGAGGATTTCGATCGGCTGGTGGCGGTCAACCTGAAGGGCGTCTTCTTAGGGTGCAAGCACGCGCTACCGCACCTGCTGGACAACCCGGACGGCGGGGTGATCCTGAACATGTCTTCGAACGGAGGCCTGATCGGGCGCCCCGGCGACCCCCTGTACGTGGCAACCAAGCACGGGGTTATGGGCCTGACGAAGTCGCTCGCCCTGGCCTACGCCGATCGGAAGGTTCGGGCGAACGCGCTCTGTCCTGGACCGATCGACACCGCGATGATCTGGGCCAACCTCGAGGATGGCGCAGACCGCGAAGATCACATCCGACGGGTCGTTGCGAACTGCCCCACCCCGCGGATGGCCGCGCCCGAGGAGGTAGCCCGCGCGGCCCTGTTCCTCGTCTCGGATACCTCGAGCTTCGTCAACGGCGTGGGCCTGGCGGTAGACGGTGCCAAAGCGGCCGGCGTCTTCAACGCCGACCGCTACCGCATGGATTTTCAACTACTGGACTGATCGAAGGGAACGCGATCACCAAGAATCCCAGCCCGCACACAACGAAGTACCGGAAGATAGGAAAACACGATTAGACAGAATCGAGGTTCAGGAGTTGCACCCGGAGAGACGCTATCGCGCGGGCATAGATATCGGCGGGACGTTTACGGACCTGGTCCTCATCGACGATGAGTCGGGCAAGCGGGCGATCGGCAAGACGCTGACGAGCCCGCAAGACCCTTCCGAGGCGGTAGAGAGAGGGTTGGCCGAGCTGCTCGATCGCGAAGGTGTTGCGGCGGAAGGGCTCAAGACGGTCATCCACGGCACGACGCTGGTGACCAACGCCCTGATCGAACGCAGGGGCGTGACGACGGCGCTCTTGACCACCGAGGGCTTCCGGGATGCCGTGGCCATCGGCACCGAGCACCGCTACGACATGTACGACATCTTTATCGAGAAGCCGGAGCCGCTGGTGCCGCGCAGCCTGCGCTACGGCGTGCGCGAGCGGATGCTCGACGACGGCTCGGTCGCCCGTAAGCTCGACGAGGAGCAGGTGCGCGCGATCGTGGCGGAGCTGCGCGAGCGCGGGGTGCGGGCGGTCGCCGTGAGTCTCCTGCACAGCTTCCGCAACCCGGCGCACGAGCGTCGAGTCGCCGAGATCCTCGCCGAGGAGGCGCCGGGGATCACGGTCTCGCTCTCCTCTGAGGTGGCGCCCGAGATCCGGGAGTACGAGCGCACCTCGACGACGGTCGCCAACGTCTACGCTCGGCCCCCGGTCGAGGGGTACCTCCGCTCGTTGGAGGAGCGGTTGCGACGCCTGGGCTTCAGAGGCTCGCTCTACATCATGCTCTCCAACGGCGGGACGGCGAGCGTCGAGACCGCGTGCCGGTTCCCGATCCGGCTTCTCGAGTCCGGCCCCGCGGCCGGGGCCCTGGCCGCCGCCTTCTACGGCCGGGCGGCGGACTTTCCCGACGTCCTCTCCTTCGACATGGGGGGGACGACGGCCAAAGCCTCCCTGATCGAAGGCGGGGAGCCGCTCACCAGCGGCGAGTTCGAGGTCGCCCGGGTCTACCGGTTCAAGAAGGGCTCGGGCCTGCCGGTCAAGATCTCGGTGATAGAGATGATCGAGATCGGCGCCGGCGGCGGCTCCATCGCGGGGGTCGGCCCTCTTGGCCTGCCGAAGGTAGGGCCGAGGAGCGCCGGCTCCGAGCCTGGGCCCGCCTGCTACGGCCGGGGCGGCGACGAGCCGACGGTGACCGACGCCGACCTGGTGCTCGGCTACCTCGACCCCGACTTTTTTCTCGGCGGGAAGATGCGCCTGGACCGCGGAGCAGCCCTGCGGGCGATCGAGGAGAGGATCGCCGATCCCCTTGGCCTGGATCCCATCGAGGCCGCCTGGGGGATCCACCAGGTCGTCAACGAGAACATGGCCAACGCCGCGAGGGTCCACGCCATAGAGCGCGGCAAGGACCCCAGGGCTTACCCCCTGTTTGCCTTCGGAGGCGCGGGCCCGGTGCACGCCTACCGTGTCGCGCGAACCCTCGGCGTCCCCGGCTTTATAGCCCCGCTCGGGGCGGGCGCCACCTCGGCCTTCGGCTTTCTTTGCGCCCCGCTCTCCTTCGACTTCGTGCGCAGCCTCTACGGGCGCCTCGACGAGCTCGACTGGCCCGAGGCGAACGCGGTGCTCGGGGAGATGGAGGAGGAAGGCCGAGGGCTCCTGCGCGCCTCCGGCGTCGCAGACCCCGACATCCAGGTGCGCCGCCTCTGCGACATGCGCTACGTGGGCCAGGGCCACGAGGTCACGGTCGATCTGCCGGCCGGCCCCTTGGATCCGGAGAGCGCGGAGCAGCTGACGGCACTCTACCGCAAAGAGTACCGGAGGCTCTACAGCCGGGAGGGTCCCGACGTGCCGCTCGAGGCGATCACCTGGCGCCTCGAGGTCTTCGCCCCGCGGCCCCAGATAAGGCTGGGCGACGAGGAGGGAGGACCTTCGCGCCCCCTCGCCGAAGCGCAGAAGGGCGAGCGCGAGATATATCTTCCGGAGGAGGACGGTTTCTCGGCGGCGCCGGTCTACGACCGTTACCTTCTCGGTCCCGGTACGAACTTCGAGGGCCCTGCGGTCGTCGAGGAGAGAGAATCCACGGTCGTGCTCGGGCCCGAGGGCCGGGCCGAGATCGACGCGGCCAGGAACCTGATCGTGAGGTGGTCCGAGTGAGGCGTCTTGACCCCATCCTGCTCGAGGTCCTCTGGAACCGCCTGGTCTCGGTGGTCGAGGAGCAGGCGCGGGCGTTGATGCGCACCTCCTTCACGAGCGTGGTGCGCGAGTCGGGCGACCTCTCCGCCGGCGTGTTCGACCGGCGCGGCCGGATGGTAGCCCAGGCCGTGACGGGCACCCCGGGCCACATCAACACCATGGCGACCTCGGTCCACCATTTCCTGCGGGAGGTTCCGGCCGAAACCCTGGAGCCAGGCGACGTGCTCGTGACCAACCACCCCCAACAGACGGCCGGCCACCTCAACGACTTTACGGTGATCACCCCCATCTTCGACCGCGGCGGCCTGGTCGCGTACTTCGGCAACACCTGCCACGCGCTCGACGTCGGGGGCCGGGGCCTCGGGGCCGACGCGCGCCAGGTCTACGAGGAGGGAATCTTCGTGCCGGTGACCCGCCTGTTCCGGCGGGGCGAGCCGAACGAGGAGCTTTTTCGGCTCCTGCGCGCCAACGTGCGGACCCCCTTCGAGGTGGTCGGTGACCTGTATGCCCAGGCCGGAAGCAACGACGTCGGGGGCGCGCGGTTGATCGAGATGATCGAGGAGTTCGACCTCGGGGACATCGAGTCGCTCTCGGACGAGATCTGCGCGCGCTCGGAGCGGGCCATGCGGGAGGCCGTGGCCGCCTTGCCAGACGGCGTCTACGAGAACGAGGCGTACACGGACGGGTTCGACGAGCCGATCCGGCTCTACGTCTCCATAAAGGTCGAGGGCGACGAGATGCACGTAGACTACGAAGGTTCCGCGCCGCAAAGCGAGCGCGGCATCAACGTCGTGCTGAACTACACCGCCGCCTACACCACCTTCGGCGTGAAGTGCGCGATCAGCCCCGAGGTGCCGAACAACGACGGCAGTTTTCAGCCGATTCGCGTCACAGCCCCCGAAGGATGCATCCTCAACGCCCTCCACCCGGCGCCGGTCGGGGCCCGCCACATCGTCGGGCATTTTTTGCCGGGTTTGGTCCACGGCGCTTTAGCCCGGGCGATACCTGATCGGGTGCTGGCCCAGGGGGCGGACAGCCTCTGGAACACCCAGATCACCGGCCAGCGGGAGGACGGCGGGCCCTTCACCTACGTGTTCTTCTCCGGCGGCGGCATGGGGGCGCGTCCGACCGCGGACGGGCTCTCGGCGACGGCCTTCCCGAGCGGCATCCGCGGCGTGCCGGCCGAGGTGATCGAGAGCATCTCCCCCGTCGTCATGCACAGGCGCGAGTTCCGCCCGGACTCGGAGGGACCAGGCCGCCACAGGGGCGGCTTCGGCCAGGTGATGGAGATCGGG
Source organism: Rubrobacter sp. (assembly GCA_016781725.1). Lineage (GTDB taxonomy): Bacteria > Actinomycetota > Rubrobacteria > Rubrobacterales > Rubrobacteraceae > Rubrobacter_D. Next base: position 5,978 of record JADDPU010000163.1, read on the forward strand.
GTGCGCAGCCCCTCCCCCTGGGTCCTCTCCGCCATGTACGACCGTACCCGTTGCCCGGCCCAGGGGATACGGGGCGGCTCCCCGGGTTCGGAGGGGGTCGTGCGCACCGCGGGCGGCGAAGGGCTGCACCCCAAGCGCCAGCAGCGGATAGAGGCCAGAGAGCGGGTCATCCTCAGCCTGCCTGGCGGCGGCGGTCACGGGGACGCCTCCGAGCGCGACCCCGACCGGGTAGCCCGCGACGTTACGGACGGCCTCGTCTCGGTCGAACGTGCTCGTGAGGTCTATGGGGTCGTCCTGACGGAGACCGCCCAACGAGGACACTACGCCGTTGACGCCGAGGGAACCGCCGCTTTGCGGGCGGAGGTCACGCCCCGTCCGGGGAACGAGCCCTGATCAAGACCGGCACGAACGTGGTCGAGGTTAGACCCGAGCCTCGTTCGTAAGTAAGGAGAGGACTTGGCTGCCTTGCGGTCTGGCTGATGTCACCCCGAAGGAAGGCGGGTCGCGCGGACGCCCGGTCGAGAAGCCGACATCCGCGCTCGCGCGGATGCCGGACGACACGTCAACCCAGGCTTTCTACTGGGTGGGGCGTAGACCGAGGTAGCACCAGTCTTTACAATGGTGGATAGGGGAAGCGATAAGCGTGAGGGAAGGAGTATGCGGGCATGGCATCGCACGATCGCTCGATAGAACAAGCCGTACCAGAGGTAGAAGAACAGACGGTACTCAGGGCCACCGTCGGTGCCTCGATCGGGAACATGGTGGAATGGTTCGACTTCGCGGTCTACGGTTACCTGGCGACGACGCTCGCCGTCGTTTTCTTTCCGTCCGATAACCCTACCACCAGCCTGCTCTCCACGTTCGCGGTCTTCGCCGCGGCCTTCTTCGTTCGTCCCCTAGGCGGGCTCTTCTTCGGGCCTTTAGGCGACAGGATCGGCCGTCAGCGCGTCCTGGCCACCGTTATCATCCTCATGTCGGCCGCCACTTTCGCGATCGGGCTCTTGCCTGGCTACGCCACGATAGGCATATGGGCGCCGCTTCTGCTCGTGGTCTGCCGGCTGCTGCAAGGTTTCTCCGCGGGCGGCGAGTTCGGCGGCGGGGCAACTTTCCTCGCTGAATATTCGCCGGACGATCGCAGGGGATACATGGTCAGCTGGCTGGAGTTTTCGACCCTCATAGGGTTCATCCTGGGTTCGGGGTCGGTACTGGTGATGAACTCAGCCCTCGGGGAAGACGCCATGGTTGCCTGGGGCTGGCGCATCCCCTTCTTGGTCGCGGGCCCGCTTGGCCTCGTCGGGCTTTACATACGGCTAAAACTGGAGGATACCCCCGAGTTCAGGGCTCTGGAGACCACCGGGGAAATCGCCGAATCCCCCCTCCGGGAGGCCATCACGCAGAACTGGAGGCAGATCCTGCAGGTGGGAGGGCTCGTCATCATCCAGAACGTGGGGTTCTACATCGTTCTTGTGTACATGCAGACTTACATCACCGAGCAGTTGGGGTTCTCCTCGCTGAGCGCCTCTATCTCCACCACGCTCACCCTGCTCTTCGCGATGGCGCTCATCCCGCCGCTTGGCGCCCTCTCCGATCGCGTCGGGCGCAAGCCCCTGCTGACGGTGTCGTGCATCGGTTTCGCGGTGCTGACCTACCCCCTCTTGCTGCTCATGAACCAGGGCAACCTGCTGGTCGCCATCCTCGGACACATAGCGCTCGGAGCCCTGCTGGCCATCTTTATAAGCACGTCTGTTGCGGCCCTGACCGAGCTCTTCCCGACGCGCGTGCGCTACGGTGGCTTCTCGATAGGCTACAACATCTCGGTTGCTATCTTTGGGGGGAGCGCGCCGTATATCGCGGTCTACCTGATCGACGCGACCGGTAACCCCCTCTCGCCGGCTTTCTACGTGATATTCGGCGCCGTGGCGACGTTGCTCACGGTTCTGACGATCAAAGAGACGGCAGGGACCGACCTCCTGAAGACGCAGGAGGATCTCGAAGAAGTTTCCGTCTAGTTCCGAAAGCCCCGGTACTGCAGATTTACAGGACCCGCAGTACCGGGGCAGCCGTCGGAATGCGGGGGGAGTCACGGCGGAGAACGGAGGGCACGGTACACCTACGGCGATGAGAGACCCGGTACTTGACAGGTGGAACTCAAGCTGGCGGGGGGATGTGCCGTGACCATAGCGTACAGGGCGGCCCGCGTTTTCGACGGGCTCTCCGAGCAGATTCTCCAGAACGCGGTGGTCCTCGTCGAGGACGGGCTCATCGTCTCGATAGAACCCGCCGGCTCGCCGCCCTCCGGGGGCGAGGTCGTGGATCTGGGTGATGCCACCCTGCTCCCCGGCCTGATCGACGCCCACGTCCACCTCGTGTGGAGCGCCTCCGCCGAACCCCACGAGGTCGTGCAGCAGGAGGGCCTTGCCCTGACCGCGCTTCGCTGCGCGAACAACGCCGCCTTGCACCTGCGCGCCGGCGTCACCACCATCCGCGACGTCGGCGCGACGGATGGTCTCTCGATCGACGTAGCCCGGGCCGTGGAGCTGGGAGTCCTTCCGGGACCGAGGGTGATAGCGGCGGGTCGAGCGATCGCCATGACCGGCGGCCACGGCTGGTTCCTCGGGCGCGAGGCGGACGGCGCGGAGGCGGTGCGCCACGCGGTACGCAGCGAGCTCAAGGCGGGCGCCACGTGCATCAAGCTGATGGCCTCGGGAGGGGTCTACGGCCACGCCGAGGAACCCGGTTCTCCGCAGCTAACCGTCGAGGAGATGCACGCAGGGGTCGAGGAAGCCCACAAGGCCGGACGCAAAGTGGCCGCCCACGCCTACTCGGTGGCGGCGATAGGCAACGCGCTGGAGGCCGGGGTGGACTCTATCGAGCACGGCAGCTTTATCGATCGCGACACCGCAGAGCGGATGCGCGAATCGGGGACCTGCCTGGTGCCCACCATGTCGGTCTACCGGGCGATGAGCGAGAAGGGTCCGGAGCTCGGCGCGCCGGAATACATCCGGCGCAAGACCGCCGAGGTGCTCGAAGCTTCTCGGGACGCCTTCCGGTTGGCGCTGGAGACCGGGGTGCCCGTAGCGGCCGGCACCGACTGCGGCGCGCCAGGGCATCCCCACGGCACGTTGCCAGACGAGCTGAGGCTGATGGTGGAGTTGGGGGCCAGTCCAACACAGGCACTGCGTTTCGGGACCTCGGCGGCTGCGGACCTCCTGGGTCTGGGCGACGAGGTGGGTTCGCTGCAGCCGGGCAAGAGGGCGGATCTTTTGGCGGTGGACGGCGACCCGACGAGCGACATCCTGGCCCTGCGCGAGGTACGGATGGTGTTGCGTGATGGATGCGGAGTAGAGGGAAAGTATTCTCGAGACGAGTTAGGAGTAGGTTTCTAGTGAATAACGTACGGCTCGGGGTTGACGTAGGCGGCACGTTCACCGACCTTGTGGCGCTCTCCGAAGGGGGGTTGGTCACGGCCAAGGTCCCCTCGACGCCGCAGGACCAATCCGTGGGCGTGATGAACGCCGTTGGGGCCTCGGAGGTCAGGGCCGACGACCTCTCCGCGCTCGCCCACGGGATGACCGTCGCGACGAACGCCCTGCTCGAGCGGCGCGGCGCGCGGACGGCGCTCGTCACGACCGAAGGTTTCAGGGACGTGCTCGAGATCGCGCGCCAGAACCGGCCTTCGCTCTATGACCTGACCCAGGATAGACCGCCGGCCCTCATCCCCCGCGAGCTGCGCTTTACCGTGAAGGAGAGGATGGGACCTGAGGGCGAGGTCGAACCGCTCGATGAGGAGAGCCTCGAGGACGTCGTCGCCGCCGTCCGCGAAGCGGACGTAGAGGCGGTCGCCGTATGCCTGCTCTTCGCGTTCATGCACCCTGAGCACGAGAGGAGGGTCGGGGAGGCGTTGCGGGAGGCGCTGCCCGAGGTGCACGTCTCGCTCTCCAGCGAGGTGCTTCCGGAGTTCAGGGAGTACGAGCGGTTCTCGACTACCGCCGCCGACGCCTATCTGGCCCCGAAGCTCGCCGCGTACCTTAGAAACCTTGGCGGCAAGGTGGAGGAGGCGGGGATGCCTGCTCCTCTTATCATGCAGTCCGCGGGCGGGGTCGTCACCATAGAGGATGCGGTTGAGGACGCCGCGGCCTTCGTCCTCTCGGGGCCGGCTGGCGGGGTCGTGGGCGCGGCCTACGTCGCGGGGCTCGGGGGGCACCGCGACCTCCTCACCTTCGACATGGGCGGGACGAGCACGGACGTGGCACCCGTCGTCGGCGGCGAGGCCCAGACCAGCACGGAGACGGTGATCGCCGGCGTCCCCATAAAGCTCCCTATGGTCGACGTGCACACGGTGAGCGCCGGCGGGGGCTCGATCGCCTGGGCCGACGCGGGCGGGGCCCTCCGCGTAGGCCCCCAATCGGCGGGCGCCGAGCCAGGCCCCGCCGGATACAACAAGGGCGGCGAGGAACCGGCCGTCACCGACGCCAATTTGTTCTTGGGCTACCTTGCAGACGAGGCGGAGCTAGGAGGCGAGGTGGTGCTCAGGCGGGACCTCTCGGAGAAGGCCTTGGGGGCCCTGGGAAGGAAGGTGGGTCTGGACGCCGAGGAGACGGCGCTCGGGATCGTGCGGGTGGCCGACGCCGAGATGGTTCGGGCGCTCAGGGTCATAAGCGTCGAGCGCGGGCTCGACCCCAGGGATTTCGCCCTCCTCGCCTTCGGGGGCGCCGGCGGGATGCACGCCTGCACGCTGGCAGAGGAGCTCGGCATGTCTACCGTGCTCGTCCCCCGGGCCGGCGGGGTCTTGAGCGCTCTTGGGCTCGCCATCTCCGACCTCAGGCGGGACTACGTGCGCCCCTACCTCGCGGACCTGGCGGACGTCAAGGCCGCTGAGATGAAGGGGGTCTTCGAGGAGATGGAAGGCCTCGCCGCAAGAGACCTCCAAGGGCCACAGTACACCCGCAGGGCCGACCTCCGCTACCAGGGGCAGTCCTTCGAGCTCACCGTCGAGGCCGAGAAGCCTCTCGAGATAGAGAGGCTCGAAGAGCGCTTCCACGCGGCCCACGAGCGGCGCTACGGCTACAGGATGGAGGACGAGCCCGTGGAGCTGGTGAACCTGCGCCTCATCGCCACCGTGCCCGTCGAAAAGCCCGCGCTGGAGGAGCCCGAGCCTCAGGGAGAGGATGCGAGGTCCGGGCTCAGGGAGGCCAACTTCGATGGGGAGTGGATCGAGGTGCCCGTCCTCGACCGTGGGCGGATGGGGAGAGGCTCCGAGGTCGAGGGGCCCGCGATAGTGGAGTTCAAGGAGTCAACCTGCGTCGTCAGGCCAGGATGGCGGGGCGTGGTAGACGGCGTGGGGACGCTCGTATTGGAGAAGAGATGAGCAACGGACGGTTGGATCCCGTAACCCTCTCGGTCCTGGCGAGCGCGCTCGCCGGCATCGCCGAGGAGATGGGGGCTGTCCTGATCAGGGGCTCCTACTCCTCGAACATCAAGGAGCGGCGCGACTGCTCGACGGCGCTCTTCGACGCCAGGGGCCGGATGGTCGCCCAGGCCGAGCACATTCCCGTTCATCTGGGCGCCATGCCCGAGGCGGTCGCGGCGATCAGGCGCCGCAACCCCGAGCCGGGCGACGTCTTCGCCATCAACGACCCTTACTCGGGTGGCACGCACCTGCCTGACATAACCCTCGTCTCGCCGGTCGCCCCTGGGGAGGCCGGCGAGATCATCGGCTACGCCGTGACGAGGGCCCACCACTCGGACGTCGGCGGGATGCGCCCTGGCTCAGCGCCGAGCGACTCGCGCGAGATCTACCAGGAGGGCATCATCATCCCGCCGGTGAGGCTGGTGCGCGGCGGGGACTACGTGGACGACGTCCTCGACCTCCTGCTCGCCAATGTCCGCACCCCCGCGATCCGTCGCGGCGACCTGAGGGCCCAGATAGCGGCCAACCAGATCGCCGAACAGCGCGTCGGCGAGCTCATAGACCGCCGCGGCAGGGAGCTCGTCCTCGCCGCCTTCGACGAGGTCATCTCCTACACCGAGAGGCGCACCCGCGAGGTGATCCGCGGTCTGCCGGACGGCGAGTACCGGGCCGTGGACTGGATGGAGGGCGACGGGACGATGGACGAGGACATCCCGATCCGGACGAAGGTGCGCATAAGCGGCGACTCCATAAGTATAGACTTCTCCGGGACCTCGGACGCCGTGCCCGGCAACGTGAACTGCCCGCTCGCGGTGACGCGCTCGGCCTGCTACTTCGCCCTGCGCGTCCTCCTCCCCGGCGACGTCCCGGCCAACGCCGGCACATACGCCCCCCTCGAGATAAGGGCCCCCGAGGGCAGCCTCATAAACGCCCAGAGCCCCTCTGCGGTCGTGGCCGGCAACGTCGAGACGAGCAGCCGCATAGCGGACACGGTGCTCTCGGCCCTCTCGGGGGCCTCAGCGCTCCCGGCGCAGGGCCAGGGGACTATGAACAACCTCGTCATCGGCGGCCCGGGATGGACCTACTACGAGACCATCGGCGGCGGCCAGGGGGCCAGCCGCAAGGGTCCCGGTCCCTCGGGTGTCCACGTCGGGATGAGCAACACCCTCAACACCCCGACCGAGGCCTTCGAGATGGAGTACCCGATGCGCGTCGAGCGCTACGAGCTGCTCTACGGCTCCGGCGGAGAGGGCGAACACCGCGGCGGCGACGGCATCGTCCGCTCGGTGCGCGTGCTCGCGCCCGCCAGCCTCTCCCTCCTCACCGACCGCAGGCGCCACCCCCCGCGCGGCGTGGAGGGCGGAGAGCCAGGCGAGCCCGGCAAGAACCTCCTGAACGACGAGGAGCTGCCGCCGAAGGTGAGCCGGGATATGGAGAAAGGCGACGTGGTGACGGTCCGTACGCCGGGCGGCGGCGGGTACGGCCGTTCCGACGACGGCCGGTAGCTGCTAACCTCTGGGCTCTTATCACCAGGCAGAGGGGAGCACAGGATGAAGGGCACAGTCGAGGGCATCTTCGTCACCGGCCAGGGCAGCGCGCCGATGGAGCGGGTCGAGGAGGTCACCACCATCGTGGGTTGCGGCATCGAAGGTGATAGGTACTGCGAGGGAACAGGCTTCTGGACAAACTACGGGGACGTTTGCCAGGTCACCCTGATCGAGGGCGAAGACCTCGACTTTATCGAGGAAGAGCTCGGCATCCGCGTCAAGGACGGCCAGCACCGGCGCAACATCATCACGCGCGGCATAAGGCTCCTCGACCTGCGCAAGAAAAGGTTCCGCGTCGGCGAGGCGCTCCTCGAGTTCGACCGTTCGCGGCCGCCGTGCAAGCACGTGCAGAACCTCTCCGAGCCTGGCATGACGCGGGCGCTAAAGAATCGCGGCGGCATCTGCGCGCGGGTGATCGAGGCCGGCCGGATCCGGGCGCAAGACGCCATCGAGGTCGAGTAACCGGGGGGCCGGTTCTTCACGGATCGCCCCTTCGAGATGCCGCCGCGGCGTTGCGGCGGTCCGACGACGTCCTCCGCCCCCTACTCGATCACCCGTCCTCGACAAGGCTCATGGGTAGTTCGCGATCCGGTCCCCGCTCGACGGCGCCCCCACGCCTTCGGCCGGTCTTCGTTGTTTTTCGTCTCTTTCTTCCTGAGTCTCTTGGCCACCTTACCTGGCGATGCGTTCTGACGGTTACCTACAGCGGTAGCTGCCCCCTCGGCACCCAGTGCCGACGGGAGGG
>JADDPU010000586.1 GCA_016781725.1 Rubrobacter sp.
CTGCGCTGGTCGGCGCGGCCCTCGGCCTTTTTGTCCTTGTTGCCGGTCAAAGCCCCGCCTGCTTCCTTCAGGCGGCCCTTGGCCTTGTCCATAGCCCCTTCGTTCCTGTCGTCCTGGCCTGTCTTTCCTCTCCTGCCCACGGGATCCTCCTTGTTCGCAGGAAGCGATTGCCTCAATGGTATCTTTCCTCGGGAGGCCTGAAGCTAAACCTCCGCGTCGGGCCTTCCTGAGAGCGGCGGGCGGCCTGAGAGGTCGGCGTCGCGCGTTCCGGCACTCTGGCCTCGGGCTTCCTGGAGGGCCTGCCACACGTTAAACGGCGAGGCTGGCATGTCTATGTGGGTGACGCCCTCATGGGAGAGCGCGTCTATGACGGCGTTTATGACCGCAGGCTGGGCGGCTATGGCCCCTGACTCCCCTATGCCCTTCACCCCCATCGGGTTGGTCGGCGAGGGGGTCTCGGTGCGGTCTAGGGTCATGTTCGGTATCTCGGGGGCGCCAGGGACGAGGTAGTCGACCAGGGTGCCGGTGATCAGGTTCCCCTCATCGTCGTGGACGGCCTCCTCGTAGAGCGCCTGCGCGATGCCCTGCGCTATACCGCCGTGCAGCTGGCCGTCCACTATGGCGGGGTTGACGACCGGCCCGCAGTCGTCGACCGCGACGTACTTGGGGATGGTGACCATCCCGGTCTCGGTGTCCACCTCGACCACGCAGACGTGCGTCCCGAAGGGCCAGGTGAAGTTCGGCGGGTCGAAGACGTGGTCGGCGCTCAGGACCGGCTCCATCCCCTCGGGGATGTTGTAAGCCATGTAGGCAGCCGCGGCGACGTCCTGTATCGTGACGTTCTGGTCGGGGGAGCCGGCCACCGAGAAGCGCCCGCCCTCGAACTCGATATCGCCCTCGGCGGCCTCCAGCATGTGGGCCGCTATCTTCTTGGCCTTCTCCACCACCTTCTCGCAGGCGAGCGAGACGGCCACCCCGCCCACGGCGAGGCTTCTCGAGCCGTAGGTGTCGCGGCCGTAGGGGGCTATCGCGGTATCTCCGTGGTGGACCTCCACGTCGTCGACGTCCACGCCCAAAGAGTCGGCCACGATCTGGGACCAGCTCGTGACGTGGCCCTGGCCGTGGGGCGACGTGCCGGTGACGACCTCGACCTTGCCCGAGGCGAGCATCCTGACGGAGGCTGCCTCCCAGCCGCCGCTCTGCAGGCGCACACCGGCTGCCACCTTCGAGGGGGAGAGGCCGCCGCTCTCGGTGAAGTTGCCGATGCCGACGCCTATCTGCCTCTTGTCGCCGGCCTCGCGCCGGCGGCGCTGCTCGGCGCGCACGCCCTCGTAGTCGGCGAGGTCGAGGGCCTTGCGCATGCAGGTCTCGTAGTCGCCTGAGTCGTACATCACGCCGGCCGGGGTCGTGGTCGGCTCGTCGAAGGGGGGGATCAGGTTCTTCAGGCGCAGCTCCGCCGGGTCCATGCCGAGCTCGCGCGCAAGATCGTCCATGATCCGCTCGTGGGCGTAGGCGGCCTCGGAGCGCCCGGCCCCGCGGTAGGCGTCCGTGGGGGTGAGGTTGGTGAAGACCCCGGTGCACTCGAAGGAGTAGGCGCCGAAGGTGTAGAGGCCCGGGTAGGTGAAGGAGCCGAAGATCGCGATGCCTGGTGTCAGGAGCTGCAGGTAGGCCCCCATGTCGGCGAGCAGCCTCACCCTCATCCCCAGGATCTCGCCCTCGTTGGTAGCGGCGAGCTCTATACGCTGGACCTGCCCGCGGCCGTGGGTTGTGGCCAGGTGGTGCTCCGAGCGGTCCTCGACCCACTTTATCGGCACCCCGAGCTTGCGCGCGAGCACGAGGGCTAGCACCTCTTCCGAGTACACGTTCAGCTTGGAGCCGAAGCCGCCGCCGACGTCGGGGGCGACCACCCGGAGCTTGGTCTCGGGCACCCCGCACATAACGCAGAGTATGTCCTTCACGAAGTGCGGGACCTGGGTCGAGGTGTACACGGTGAAGCTGTCCACGGGTTCGGGTTGCACCACGACGGCCCTGGTCTCGATGGGGCTAGGGATCAGGCGCTGCTGGAGGTAGCGACCGCTCACTACCACGTCGGCCCTGGAGAAGGCGTCGTCGATGTCCCCGGTACCGAGCACCCACGTGTAGCACTCGTTGGTACCGAACTTCTCGTGCACGAGAGGCGAGCCTTCTTCGAGCGCCTCCTCGACGTCCGTAACGACGCCCATAGGTTCGTACTCCACCTCGATAAACTCGAGGGCGTCCTGGGCTCTGTAGCGGTCGGTCGCCACCACCACCGCCACCGGCTCCCCTGCGAAGTTCACCTCGCCGCGGGCCAGGGGCCAGTGGTCCGGGATCTTTATGTCCTCCGTGACCGGCCAGCCGGTGAAGCTCCTCGGCGGGGCCTCCTCGGTGCCCGTCGGGGTGGCCTCGGTCTCCTCCCCGGGCGAGTCGTCGACGTCCACGGCGTAGCCGGGGGCGGCCTCGGCCTCGAGGGCGCTCCCGTCCAGATCAGAGGCCAGATCCTCGTCGGTGAAGACGGCCACCACCCCGGGCTGCTCTCTGGCGGCCGAGGCGTCTATGCTGGTGACCCTGGCGTGCGCGTAGGGGCTGCGCAGCAAGGCCATGTGCAGCATGCCAGGCAGGCGGATGTCGTCAGTGAAGTTCGAGTGCCCCGTCAGGAGCGCGGGGTCCTCCTTGCGGGGGACGCTGTTCCCCATGTACCGCCGGGCCGTCTCCGTCATGCCGGGACCTCCTCCTCCATCGTCGCAACCTCTCCCAAGGAGCGCGCCTTTGTACTAACCGCTCCTGTCTACTCCAGCTCCACCAGGTCCTGGCCGGCGTCCACGGCGTCCTCGCTCTCCACGAGGAACTGGGAGACCGTGCCGTCCTCCTGGGCCTTCACCTCGTGGAAGGACTTCATCACCTCGATCAGGCCGATGGTGTCGCCGGCCGAGACCTGGTCTCCCTCCTCGACGTAGACGTCGCTCTCGGGGTCGGGCCGCCGGTAGAAGGTACCTGGCATCTGCGCTTTCACGGTCTTCGCCAACTCGAACGCTCCTCCCGTTAGGAGACCCTCTGCTCCGCCCTTCCGACGGGCCGGATCTCGATACCGTTCTCCTTCAGCTTGCGGACTATAGTCTCAGCGAGCCGCCCCACCCCGGGGGTGTCGCTGTGGACGCAGATAGAGTCCGCGGCCACCTCTATCTCGTTGCCTTCGACGGTCTGGACCCTGCCCTCGACGACGGCCCTGACGGTCCTCTCGCCCAAGCTCTCGGAATCGAGCTCCTCGGCGACGCGGCGGGTAAAGACTATCTGGCCCTCGTCGTTGTACTCGCGGTCGGCGAAGAACTCCCTCACGACCGGCTGGCCCATCTCCCGGGCGAGCTCGTACGTCTTGGACGCTTGCATGCAGTAGAGGAAGAGGGCCGGGTCGACCTCCTGGATCGCCCCGATGATCGCGCGCGAGAGCGCCTCGTCGCGCGCCGCGGCCATGTAGAGGGCGCCGTGGGGCTTGACGTGCTGGACCTGGAGGCCGTGGAGGCGGGCGAACTCGCGCAAGGCCCCGAGCTGGTAGATGAGCTCGTCCCGGATCTCTTCGGGCGCGGTCTTTATCTCCCTGCGGCCGAAGCCGACCAGGTCCCCGTAGCCGTTGTGTACGCCGACCGCCACACCGTGCTCCTTGGCGAGCGCCACGGTCTTGCCCATGACGTGCGGGTCGCCCGCGTGGAAGCCACCGGCGACGTTGGCCGAGGAGATGTGGCGCATCAACTCCTCGTCGGCGCCAAAGCTGTACGGACCGAAGCTCTCGCCCATGTCGCAGTTGAAGTCTATCTGCACGGTGCCTCCCTTCGGTAGGCGGCTA
>JADDPU010000542.1 GCA_016781725.1 Rubrobacter sp.
CTTCGCGCTCGGCGCCCACAGCAGGTGAAGGTAGGCGTCAGCGGCATCGCGAATATGCAGGAGCGGCCGCCAGACCTCGCCGCTGCCGTAGACCGTAAGCAGGCGTTTGCGCCAGGCGTGCAAGACGAACACGTTCACCACGAGATCGAACCGCATCCGGGGGGCGAGACCGAAGATGGTGCCTTTCCGCAAGATCGCCGGGCAGAAGAGGGGAGACTGTTCCGCTATCCGGAGCAGCTCGATCTCCGCCAGGCGTTTCGTCTTGCTGTAGTTGGCAGTCGGCGCGACCGGTAGCTCCTCCGTCATCTGCTCGACGTTCACATCGCCAGCCACGGACGACGTGTAATAGACCGAGCAGGTCGAGGCGAAGAGAAAGCGGATCTCGCGCTGTTCCAGCCGCGCCTTCTCCGCGACGGCCTGGCCCAGCCGCCGGGTGGCCATCACGTTGCTCTCGCTGTTGAGGTCAGGGGCGAAGTCGGCGGTCGGATCGTTGGAGAGCCCGGCCAGGTGGATGACGGCGCTTACGTCGTCCAAAAGAGACGCCGCATCAGAATAGCGAAGGTCGGCCTGGATCACCTCTAGACCCTCGTGGGTATCGAAAGAGTTCCCGAACCAGTGGGTGTCTACCACGCGTACGGTCTCACCTAGGGCCAGGAGTTCCCGGACTAGTAGGCTGCCGATGTACCCAGCCCCGCCTGTTATCAGAATCATGATCGCACCAACCTATGTTTTCGAATCGTCAAGCTCCGTGGCACAGGCGCTATCTTACCTCTTGACATTGGCTACGACAGCGCGGTTTCTTGCGACGGGGGCGGCCCGTATGACATGATAAGCGGATGAAAGCTTACCTTGAGAACCTGCGGGAGGATAGTTCGCACCTGGGCCGGCTCGGCGCGAAGGCTGCCTTTCAGGCCACCCGCCCCTCTAGTAGAGACGCTTTCGCAGGGCCGGCTCATCGCCCCCACCAGATCGAGAGCTGCGAGTCGGTTTGCGTGCGAGACCGCGAGCTCTCCGGCTAAGGGTGTCTCCGGTGTCCCGACGCGTCACGGTGGTGGTCCCCAACTGGAACGGCGAGGGGTTCCTCGACCTCTGCCTCTCCTCGCTGCGCAAGCAAACGTTCCGGGACTTCGAGACCGTCCTCGTCGACAACGGCTCCACAGACAACTCCGTGGAGTTCGTAACCCGGAACTTCCCGGAGGTAAGGGTTGTCCGCCTGCCGGAGAACCGGGGGTTCACAGCGGCGGTCAACGCCGGCATCAAGGCTGCCTCGGGGGCCGAGCACGTGGTGCTCCTCAACAACGATACCGAGGTGGACCCCGGCTGGCTCGAGGCGCTGGTTCGGGCGGCGGAGCGCCACCCGACAGCGGGCCTCTTCGCGAGCAAGCTGGTGGACTTCGCCGACCGTCGGGTGCTCGACGGCGTCGGGGATGCGCTCAGGCCGACCGGGCTGCCCTACAGGATCGGGCACGGGGAGATAGACCGCGGGCAGTTCGACGGGGAGGCCTTCGTCTTCGGAGCCTGCGCGGCCGGGGCCCTCTACCGGCGCTCGCTCTTCGAGGAGATCGGGCTCTTCGACGAGGACTTTTTCTCCAACTGCGAGGATGTGGATATAAGCTTCAGGGCCCAGCTTGCCGGGTACCGGTGCCTGTACGTGCCAGGGTCGGTAGTCTTCCACATGGGGAGCGCCTCGACAGGGGGCAAGAGGAGCACTACCAACACCCGCCTCGGGACCCAGAACAGCCTGAACCTGCTGGTCAAGAACCTGCCAGCCCCGCTGGCGTTGAGGATGCTGCCAGCCCTCCTCTTAGGCCAACTCTTGCGCCTCGCTACCGCCCTGGTCTTCTCCGGCGGTCTTCTCCGGGCCTACCTGAGCGGCCTCGCCGGGATGGTGCGGCTGCTGCCGCGCATGCTCGAGAAGCGTAGGGAGATACAGAAGAGGCGACGGGTCTCGGACGACTACGTACGGCGGCTCCTTAAAGAGTCCTCACGCCTGACTACCAAGAGCCAACTGCGGCGCGTCCGGGACCAGTTGCTCCTGCGCTTCGGGCGGTGAGGTTCTCCGCCGTCATCGTCAACTACGCCTCCTGGCCTTACACCGTGCGGTGCATCGAGTCCCTCCGCGAGACGGGCTACGAGGATCTGGAGGTCATAGTCGTGGACAACGACCGGCAGGAGCCGCCGCGGCTGCCACCTCATACGCGCCTGATCCGCAACCCCGAGAACGTCGGCCTGGCGAGGGCCTGGAACCGCGGGATCGCGTCCTCCACGGGTGAGCTCATCGTCCTCATAAACCCGGACGCGCTCGTGAAGAGCGATTTCTTCGAGCTGGTAGAGGCGTTCTTCGCGGACAATCCCTCGGTCGGGGTGGCGGGCCCGAGGATTCTGGATGACGACGGGACCCTTCAGCTCTCCGCCCGCAAGGAGATCAACCTGCTCTCGGGCCTCTTCGGGCGCACCTCGCTGCTCACCCGCCTCTTCCCCGAAAGCTCGCTGGTCAAGAACGAGTTTCCGGCCGTCACGGAGCTGGCAAGCCCGGCGAGGGCGGACTGGGTCTCAGGGGCGTGTATGGTCGTCCGGCGGCGGGTGCTCGAGGAGACCGGGCCCGTGGACGAGCGGTATTTTATGTACTTCGAGGACGCCGACCTCTGCCGCATGGCCCGCGAGGCCGGGTGGTCCGTCTACTATCTGCCACACGTCGAGGTCACCCACCACACCGGTGCCAGCAGCCGCAGCAAACCCCTGGCGATCTGGCGCCTGCACAAGAGCGCCTTCCTCTACCATCGCAAGCACGGCGCCCACGGCCCCCTGAACCTCTACAGTCTCCTCATCCTACTCGGGCTCTCCGGGAGGGCCCTCGCGAAGCTGGGAGTCTCGCTCGCCCAGACTTTGCCGGGCAGGATGAGGGCCGGCACCTAACCCCGTCCGCGACCCGCCGAACCCCCACAGACGCTTCTCGCGCGCACTCCGCCCGTAACTCTTTCGGAAGATCAAACAGCCGCGTGGCGGGGTAAGTCGTCTCCGCGCATCTCGCGGAGCGGCCTGGCGAGGCGGTCCTTGTCGGAGAGGTTCGGCTCGGCGATGGGCCACTCGATGCCGATCTCCGGGTCGTTCCAGAGGACGGTTCCCTCCGAGGCCGGGACGTAGTAGTCGGTACACTTGTAGAAGAACAGGGCAGCCTCGCTGGTCACGACGAACCCGTGGGCGAAGTCCGGGGGGACGTAGAGCTGCCGTTTGTTCTCGGCGGAGAGCGTTATCCCAGTCCATCTCCCAAAAGTTGGGGAGCCCACGCGAATATCCACAGCGACGTCGAAGACCTCGCCCCGCAAGACGGAGACCAGCTTGCCCTGGGGGTTCGGGTTCTGAAAGTGCAGGCCGCGCAGCACGCCGTGGGTGGAGAAGGAGAGGTTGTCCTGCACGTAGCCGTCGGGTAGTCCGGCCTCCTTATAGCGTCGCCGGTTCCAGCTCTCCATAAAGAAGCCGCGCTCGTCACCAAAGACCCGCGGCTCTATCACCAGCACGCCCGGGAGGTCGGTCTCGATGACGTTCATGCGCCACCCCCCTCTCGACGTAGCGGCGCAGCAGCGACCCGCGGATGCCGTGCCGTTTGCCTTCGTACGATCATCCTCCCCTTAAGGCTTCTGAAGGATGACTATGTCTTGGCGACCGTTTCCTCTCGGGATGTAATCCAAGACGTCGAAATAGTTAGAATATTGCTCGAACACATATCCTTTTGTGTGATATGCATTTTGATACCATTCGGGGAACACCCCTTTCATCTGGTTTGCTGCCTTGAACTGGAAGTCCTCGTCCAGGTGCGTGAACACCGAGA
>JADDPU010000155.1 GCA_016781725.1 Rubrobacter sp.
GGCGGAGGTGTTCGTCGTCGTGCGGAACAAAGTCGGCGAGGCTTATCCGCGCGGCGGCGCTCCTCCTGCCCGCGGCGTACTCCCGCGCCGGCGCGCTCTTCGCCTCGTAGAGCGCCTCCACGTCGTCGAGGTCCACGCGGAGCACGGAATCCACCTCCTCCGCCTGGAGCCTGAGGTCCGCCGGAGGGGTGGAGTCGAGGAGGAGGAAGACTTCGTGGAACTCGCGGTCGCGGCCCGCCGGTATCTCGTGCTCGACGCGGCGCGTGCCCAAGGAGACGAGCCTCTCAGGCTCGACGCGCAGGCCTAGCTCTTCTTCGACCTCGCGCAGGCCGTCGAGGGTCTCCTCGCCGGCCGCGAGGTGCCCTGCGGCGGTGACGTCGAGGTAGCCGGGCCAGGTATCCTTGTTGGCGGCGCGGCGCTGGACGAGCAGGTAGGACCCTTCGGCGTCGGAGCCGGAGATCCAGCAGTGAAAACACCTGTGCCACAACCCCAGCCTGTGCGCCTCGCTCTTCGGGGCGACCTCGCCGGTGGGCCGCCCGGCCTCATCCAGGATGTCGAGCAACTCGTCCACGAAACGAAGGGTAACAGGTGGCCGCCGGTCGCGGCCCCCATCGAGCGACGGTCCGGGTTTCGTGAGGCGTTATACTGGTCCGCTGTGGAAGACGATCTGCGAGCCTGCCTGCGGGAGTCCTACGGCCGCAAGGCGCGCGAGCGGGATCTCAGCCCCGTCCAGCCGTGGAAGGCGGAGGAACGCCGGCGTTTTCTGGCGCTGCTCCAGGAGGAGGGCGGACGCGCCCTGCTCGAGCTCGGCGCCGGTCCCGGGAAGGACGGCGAGTTCTTCCGGGACCACGGCCTCGACGTGGTCTGCACCGACCTCTCGCCCGAGATGGTCGCACTGTGCGAGAGCAAAGGTCTTACGGCGCGCGTGATGGACCTCTCGCACCCTGATTTTCCGCCAGGCACCTTCGACGCGGTCTACGCGCTCAACTGCCTGCTCCACCTGCCCGACCGCGAGCTACCCGGCGCCCTGCGCGGGATTAATACCATCCTCAAGCCAGGCGGCCTCTTCTACATGGGCGTCTACGGGGGGAGGGATCAGGAGGGCGTGTGGGAGGACGACCCCTACGAGCCGAAGCGGTTCTTCTCCCTCCGTACCGACGAGTGGCTCCTGAAGATCGCCGCCGGCTTCTTCGACGTTCGCTCCTTCAGGCGCGTCGCGGTCGGCGGGTGGGCCGGCGGGCTCCACTTTCAGTCCCTGATCCTCAGAAAACACCGATGATACCGGCGCGAGAAGGGCAGGAACGACAACTACCGAGGGGGAGGGTACCTTGACCACGGTCGTCATAGCAAGCTTTTTCGAGGAGGAGTTCGTCCGACGCATCAGGGAGGTGGACGGGCGGCTGCGCGTCCTCTACCGCGAAGACCTCGTCCCGCCCCCGATGTGGCCCGGGGACCACGCAGGACCCGAGGACTGGAGCCGGACCCCGGAGGGCGAGGAGGCGTTTCTGGCGATGCTCTCCGAGGCCGAGGTCCTCTACGACTTCCCGCGCGGCCACGTGCGCGACCTCGTGGAGGTCGCCCCGAAGCTCCGGTGGGTGCAGGGGAGCATGGCGGGGGCCGGGGAGGTGGCGGAGAAGGCCGGCCTACAGGAGACCGACGTCGTGGTGACGACGGCTAGCGGCATCTACTCGGGACCGCTCGCCGAGTTCGTGCTCATGGCGATGCTCCAGCACGCCAAGAACCTAGACCGGCTGCGGCGCGACAAGGCAGAGAAGGTCTGGCGCCGGGGTGCTACGGGCACCCTGGAACGCAAGACGCTTTGCATCGTCGGGGTGGGGAGCATCGGGCGGGCCATCGCCGAGCGCGCCCGGCCCTTCGGGATGCGCATCATAGGGGTCAAGCGCACCGTGCGCGAGGACGACCCCGCCTGGGGCTACGCCGACGAGCTGTACGAGACCGACCAGTTGCGCGCGGCCCTCGGCGAGGCGGACTTTGTGGCCGTGACGCTACCGGGCACCCCGGAGACCCGGCACCTGCTCGACGCGGAGGCGATAGCGTCCATGAAACCCGGCGCGTACTTCGCGAACGTCGGGCGGGGGGCGGTCGTGGACGAGGCGGCGCTCGTCGAGGCCTTGAGGAGCGGGCATTTATCGGGGGCGGCGCTCGACGTCTTCGAGGTCGAGCCGCTGCCGGAGGAGAGCCCCCTGTGGGAGCTCGAGAACGTCATCGTGAGCGCCCACACCACCGACGTGGTGCCGGAGTTGATCAACCCCGCCCAGACTGACCTCTTCTGCGAGAACCTGCGCCGCTACCTGGCAGGCGAGGAGTTGATCAACGTCCTCGACAAGCGACTCCTGTACTGAGCGCCGGAGGCGCTACGCGAACGAGATGTAGATCGCGACCGCCACGGCGGTGAAGACCACGCACATCACGAGCATCTCCCTCAAAAGCTCACCTCCTACGGCTGGACCAGATCGCGTTCTTGCAGGGAGTAGAGCCTGGCGTAGAGGCCGCCGGAGGAGATGAGCTCCTCGTGGGCGCCGCTCTCGGCGACGCGGCCGTCCTCTATGACCAGGATCTGGTCGACGCTCCTTACCAGCCTGAGCTCGTGGGCGATGACGAAGGTGGTCCGGCCCTCTGTCAGGACGCGCCAGCTCTCCTCTACGGCCGCGGCGGCCTCGGCGTCGAGGCCGGACTGGGGCTCGTCCAGGATCAGGATCGGGGTATCCCTCAGCATCGCCCGCGCGATGGAGATGCGCTGCCTCTGCCCCCCGCTCAGGCTCTCCCCGCGCTCGCTCAGCAGGGTGTCGTAGCCCTCAGGCAACTCTCGGACAAAGTCGTCGGCCCCGGCGAGCTCGGCGACGGCCTCGATCTCCTCCCGGCTCGCCCCGGGCCGCCCGTAGGCGATGTTCTCGGCGACCGTGGCCCGAAAGAGCATCGGGTCCTGCGGCACGAAGGTTATGGAGTCCCGCAAGGACTTGAGCGTGAACTCCCTGACGTCTTCACCGTCTATGAGCACGCTTCCCTCTTGCGGGTCGTAGAGGCGGGCTATGAGGCTCGTTACGGTTGTCTTGCCGGCGCCGCTCACCCCGACGAGCGCGACCCGGCTCCCGCCCTCGACGTCGAAGCTCATGCCGCGCAACACCTTCCCGGCCTCCTCCTCGTAGGCGAAGCCCACGTTCTCGAAGGTGACGCGGCCGTCGAAGGCGGGCGCGGGCCTGGCGTCCGGCAGATCCTTCACGGTCGGCTCCGCGTTGAGGAGCTCTATAATGCGCTCGCCTGAGACGAGGGACTTGCCGATCTGGTTGACCTGCCGGCTCAGGGCCCACAAGGGCGAGAGGAACAGGCCGAGGTAAGCCACGAAGACGGTCAGGTCTCCCAGGGAGAGGGCGCCGGACAAGACCTGCCTCGCCCCGAAGTACGTCACGAGCGCGGTCCCAAGGCCCCCGACGACGCCGAGCACGGTGCTGAACTTCGCCTCTATCACCGCGCTGTCCACGCTGGCGCGTAAGGACTCCCGGCTCTCGACGCGGAAGCGCTCCATCTCGTCGTCCTCGCGGGCGAAGAGCTTCACGGCCCGGATACCGGTTATGGCCTCCTGCATGACGCTGGCGATAGCCCCCTCCCTCGTCCTCACTACCCGCATCCGCTCCACGAGCGACCTGCGGTAGCGGCTGACTGCGAGAAAGAGGAAAGGCACGGTCACGAGCGCAAGCAGGGTCAGCTGCCAGTTGAGCCAGAGCATGACGACGAGCATACCGAGCAGGATCATAAACGAGGAGAGCACCTCGACTACCGAGTCCACGAGCAGGCTGCGGACCTCCTTCACGTCGCTGGTGACGCGGGTTATGGTGTCCCCGGTGCGCTTCTTGCCGTGGTAGTCGAGGCCAAGGGCGTGGACCTTCGCGTACAGCGCGTCGCGCATGTCGAAGACCGTCTCCTGGCCTAGCCTCTGCAGCAGGTAGCGCCGGAACGAGGCGACGCTGCGGGTGACCGTGAAGATCAGGACTATGAGAAAGGCGATCCCTGCGAGCAACAAAGCCTTGTCCGCCAGAAAGCCCGGCAAGAAGGCCGGCAGCCGCTTGTTGTCGGTGAGCACGTAGTCGATGGCCAGCGCCAGCGGCCAGGGCTGGGCGAGGCTGGTGGCGGTCTCGAGCATCAGGACCGCGAGCGCCAGGAGTAGCCCCTTGCGGCGCGGCTTCAAGAAGGGCGTGAAGTAGGAGAGGGTCTCCCTCGTGCGCCTCAGCCCGGCGCCAAGCTCGTTCCATCTTCCCACCCAGATATGATACCGCAACGTCGGCGGGTAGAATGTGCGAGCGTACCCAACGAGAAGACGGAGGCACACCCACCTTGGCGCGAAGAGTGCTGGCGGCCGTAGAAGACCTGCTGTTTAGGAGCAAGATCTCCGAGACCGCCTCCCACCTCGACATCGAGGCGTCCTTCCCCCGCAACCCAAAGAAGCTCCTCGCCGCCGTCCGCGAGTTCCCGCCGGACCTCCTGATCCTGGACCTCAACTCCGCCCGGTTCGAACCGCTGGCGCTCCTGCGGAGCGTAAAGTCCGAGACGGAGAACGTAACGACCGTCGGCTTCCTCTCGCACGTCCAGAAGGATCTGGCCGTCGCCGCGCGCGAGGCCGGCTGCGACCGCGTGGTGGCCCGCAGCGCCTTCACGAAGAACCTCCCGGAGATACTGGCCGGCCGCACCCCCGACGAGGCCGGCGTTGGCTGAGGGCAAAGCCTCCTCCTCCTGGGAGCGCCTCGGCAGCGAGAGGCTCATGGAGACCCCGTACTTCGCGCTGCGCTCCGACAGGCTGCGGCTCCCGGGAGGCGCCGTCAAGGACCCCTACTACGTTATAGAGCGCCCCGACGCCGCCATAATCTTCCCGCTCACGGAGAGCGGGGAGGAGGTGGTCCTCGTCCGCCAGTACAGGCCGCCGCTGGGACGGATGGAGCTTGGTTTGCCCGCGGGCCTCGTGGACGAGGGCGAAGAGCCGGAGGCCGCCGCCAGGCGCGAGCTGCTCGAGGAGACCGGCCACTCGGGCGGCGAGTGGGAGGCTCTGGGCGTCCTGGCCTCCTCCCCCAGCCTCAAGGACAACCACGCCCACCTCTTTCTCGCCCGCGGCGTCAGAGAGACGACCGCCCCCGACCCCGACGAGCACGAGCTGGTCGAGGTGGTGAGGGTGCCGTCAGGAAAACTCCTGGAGCTGATCCAAGCCGGGGAGATAGTGAGCTCCAGCGGCGTCGCCGCCATCATGCTGGCCCTGCACCGGCTCGGCGCCCTGTCCGGCCCCGCCTGAGGGTCGAGGCCGCCCGATGGCCGGCGCTAAGACCGTAGTCTTCCGGATAACCGCGCCAAACGGAGCAATAGCGCCGGCCATCTATAGAAGAACTGGCCGGGGAGGACGCCATCTAGCGCGGGTAACCCTTACAGAACGAGGGCCCGGAGCGCAAGCCCCGGGCCCTCGCCGAACGCTCTGGTCTCGGTCTAGCAGGTAAAGGAGCTGCCGCAGCCGCAGCCGCCCTGGACGTTCGGGTTGTTCACGGCGAAGCCCGCGCCCATCAGGCCGTCCACGTAGTCGAACTCGGAGCCCATGATGTAGGGGACGCTCATGGCGTCGACAGCGATCTTGACGCCCTTGGTCTCTATGACCTCGTCGTCCTCGGCGATCTCGTCGTCGAAGTAGATGCTGTACTGGAACCCGGAGCAACCGCCGGGCCTGACGCCGATGCGCAGCGCGAGATCCTCCTCGCCTTCCTGGGCCATGAGGGCCTTGACCTTCTCGGCCGCGTTCTCGGTGATATTGACGATGGTGGTCTCCTGCTGCATCAGCACCTCCAGTGCTGTAGTCGGTCCCTTGGTGCCGAAATTATTACACCGCTGCCCGTATACTTCAACGCCGCCGCTGGTAGGCCCGGCGCAGCGCCTTGCCGAGCCTGGCCTTCCGGCCCGAGGCGCCCCTGCTCAGCCGCGCGAGCAGCGAGGCGGGGTTCAAGGCGCCAAGCGCCCTCCTCCAGCGGGGCAGGCGCCCGTAGGCTTGCAGGGCTCCCCGGTAGGCGGCTGTGACGTGGTCGGCGCCGCCGGCGGAGCGCCCGGAGTAGAGGTGGTCGGAGTAGGCCCGGGCGAACTCCCGCATCGGCCCCTCCTCGGCACCAGCGGCCCCCGCGAGGAGCATGATCCGCTCCGTGGGGGTCAGCGCCGGCGAGTCGGCCACGGCGGCGCCAGCACCGGGGGGCAGCGTGTCGCGCAGCCGGCCCGTGAGGTCCCTGTAAAGGTCCTCGGGTCGGCCGCGGGCGAGGAGCGCCCTCTTGAGGAGAGGGACGGCGGCCGCGAGCAGGACCGGCCCCATCAGGAAGAAGGGCCAGGCCGGGAGGCTCTCCTCGGCGGTAAGGCCGGTGCGCCCCTCCTGCTGGGCGCCGGGGTCCTGCTGCCGGGGCGCAAACGCCCCGGCGTCCAGGGCCTGCTGGCGCTGGGCTATGTTACTCTCCGGCCCGAGGATCGGGCCGTTGCCCGGGGGCAGATCCGGCCTCTGGGCGTTCTCCTCCATCACCGAAGGCATCGAGAAGCCAGGGGTCGGGTTGAAGGGGTACCAGCCCACGCCTGGGAAGTAGACCTCGACCCAGGTGTGCATGTTGCTCCCCGTCACCAGGTACTCGTCCGGGCCGACCACCTCTCCCGGGGTAGAGCCGTAGACTACCCGCGCCGGAATACCCATCTCCCGCAGGATCAGCGCCATGGAGGTCGAGAACTGGGTGCAAAAGCCCTCCTTACCGTCGCCCAGGAACTCCTCTATGGCCTTGTCAGCCCGGCGGTAGCTCACGTCCAGGTTGTAGAAAAAGCCGCCGTCGTGGATCAGGTACATCTCCACGGCCCGGGCCGCGTCGTATGGGGTGGCGGGGTCGTAGTCGCGCATGATCCTGTCGGCAGTCTCTCCGACGACGGCCGGGTTGTCCTCGGGGAGCTGCAGGAACTTCTCCCGCACGGGCGCCGGGTAGTCTACTCCTGCACCCTGGAGCTGGGCGGTCGTCGGCTGCGGGACCTCCGAGGTCACCGTGTAGTAGCTGCCCTCTTCGAAAGGCTCGTCCAGCGACCAGGAGCCATCCGAGTTCTGAGCCGCCCCGGGCTCGGTGACGCCCGTGATCTTGTACCCCCCGAAGATGAGGTCGGTCTCGGCGTTGAGGACCTGCACCCGTTGGCGGACGATGCGGGTCTCGACGCCCGCGGAGATCTCCACCCCGTCCTCTGTGCCGGGCTCGGTGGTATCGGACCACCGGACGCCGTCGAAATAGTCCATGCTCCCCCCGCGCCAGAGCAGCGGCTCGGGGCTCCTCACCCGCAAGAGCTCGGCCTCCCTCCCCGCGGTCAGGTAGTCCCCGACGTCCGCCTGCACGCCGAGGCGGGAGGTACCCCCGGTCCCGATGCGCGTCCAATCTATGAGCCCGGGGCTTATGGTGGCGTCCGAGAAGGGCATTTTCGGCACAAGGAGCGCGAGCGCTACCACGAGGGCCCCGGCCGCCACCACGGCCCGGCCCGGACCCTCTGGCCCGGTCGCGCCCGCCGAGATGAGCAGCGCCACGGCGCTCACCAGGAAGATGGCGAAGAAAGGGCCGGCCCCGTCCTCGAAGCTGATGGTCGAGAGCACGCCTATGGTGATGCCGAGGACCACCACGGAGACCACCGGGCTCGCCTCGTAGAGGGTGGCCGAGGTGGCGAAGGTGACCACTATCATGACCACGGGTATGAGCACTACGAAGAGCCCGGGCGCGAGGTCGTAGGGTATGGGCTCGGCGTACATGACGTTCGCGGCCCCGATGACGTCGTTCCCGATCCGGTACCCGAACTCTTTCCACTCGGAGGGCGAGAAGACGGGCGGCATGCCGTAGACGGCGAGCACCGTGTAGAGCGCCGCTACCGGCGCGAACAACACCCCGCGGTACCTGCCCGCCGACCCGACGGCAACCGCCACGGCCGCGGCGAGGAAGAAGGGCATGAAGGCTTGGTACCCGGCTATGATCGCGACGATGGAGAAGCTTCCGAACCCCGCGTCGGCGCCGTCGAAGGTCTCGCCCGTGAACAGGATGCTGAAGGCCCCGCCGGTCGCCAGGGCCGCCACGTACAGCCAGATCCTGACCCTGTAGTCCCTCACCTGACGGCCCCCACCTCGCGGTTGTTCCCGGAGGAGAGCCCGCCAACCCCTTCCGGGTGGCCCACGACGCGCACCGCGGCCCCTGCCGCCTCAAGGCGGTTGATGCTCCTGACGAAATCGGCCTCGCGGCTCTGCGCCGCGCCCCCGCTGCCGGGGGGCGTCCTGTAGGTGTGGGTAGCGAGGGCGACGACGATCACCGAGAGGCCCGTCTCTTTGAGCTTGCGCACGCACGCCGGCAGCTCCTCGTCTCGGGTGCGCGAGACCAGCACGACGCCCTCCCCCAGGTTACCCCGCTCCGCCAGCAGCGCCTCCCCGAGGGGGCGCCCCCCGTCGGCCCGCACCGTCGCCAGGAGCCTCATCGCCTCCCAGTAGGAAGCCTCGTCGGCGGCGAACTCCGTGGAGGCGCCGACCCTATCCGTGCACAGGAGTCGGACAGGCAGGCGTTCGTGCGCGAGGTGCGCGAGCACGGAGGCCGCGGCCGAGACGGCGTCCTCGACCTCACTCTCCTGGGTTCTCAGGCCCTCGCGGCGCAGGTCGAGGACCACGGTGTGGCGGCGCGGGGCCTGCAGGGAGAACTCCTTGACGAAGAGCTCCCCGGTGCGGGCGACGCTCTTCCAGTGGATGTGCCGCCGGTCGTCGCCCCGACGGTACTCCCTGAGGCCCGCGAACTCCTCGCCCCGCCGCCCGCGCGAGCCCCTGGCGCCGGCGTCCACGTTGCCCCCGCGCAGGAGAAAGCCCCGCAGGTCGTGGGTCTTTGGGTAGACGACCACCTCGGTCCTCTGCTCGAAGCGCCGGGCGAAGCTCAGCAGGCCGAACGGGTCGGCGACGCTGACCTCGGCGGGTCCGAGCTCGTAGACGCCCCGGCGGGCGAAGTCGAGGGACGCCTCGATCCTGCTCCCCGCCCGCCGCCCCCTCGGGCGCGGAAACTCGAAGCTGCGCGGCTCGGGGAGCCGGTCCACCACGCCGGCCTTCGTGGCCGCAAACCGCGAGCGCTCGAGCAGGAGGTTCACCTTAGAAGGGTCCCCCGCCGAGATGCGCGTCCCCGCCGGCAGAACGCGGGAGTAGAGCAGCCCGCGGGAGCCGAGCAGCCCGAAAACGAGGGATGCGAGCGGCAGGGCGAGGAGCGCGTAGGCCAGCTGGTGGAACTGGGTGGTCCCGATCAGGCGCGCGACGAAGAGCGTTGCTACCCCGGCCACGAGCGCCTGCCAGCCGCGGGCCGTGGGCCTGATGGAGAGCCGCGAGTCGCGCCTGCGGAGCAAGGGCGCCTACACGGCCTCGGTCACGGGCACGGCGCGCAGGATCTCCTGGACTATCCCGCCGTTGATCCCTGTAGCTCCCAGCCCGTTCTCCGAGCCTGAGCCGGCGGCTGGGATGATCCTGTGCGCGAGCACGCTCGAGGCCATCGCCTTGACGTCGTCGGGGGTGCAGTAGGACCGGCCGTTGGCCGCGGCCCTGGCCCTCGAGGCCGCGAGCAACATCCGGCTGGCGCGCGGGGAGGCGCCGAGGTAGACCTCCTCGTGCTCGCGGGTGGCCGAGGTCACGGAGACCACGTACCTGAGGACTGCCTCGCTCGCGTAGACCCCCTCGACGAGGCGGCGCATCTGCAAGAACTCCTCGAGGTCGACCACGGGGGAGAGCTCCGCCACCGGGTCCTGGGCGAGCCTGAGCATCTCGGTCTCGGCGTCCTCGTCCGGGTAGCCGACCCGCATCTTGACCATGAACCGGTCGAGCTCGGCGTGCGGGAGCGGGTAGGTGCCCTCGTGCTCGACGGGGTTCTGGGTGGCCACTACGCAGAAGGGCTGGGAGAGGTGGCGCGTTACGCCGTCTACAGTAACAGAGTTCTCCTCCATAGCCTCGAGCAGGGCGCTCTGGGTTTTGGGGCTGGCGCGGTTGATCTCGTCGGCCAAGACCACGTTCGCGAAGACCGGCCCGGCCCAGAACTCGAAGTCCCCCTCGCCCTGGTTGTAGACGTTGAGGCCGGTGACGTCGGCGGGCAAGAGGTCGGGGGTGAACTGTATCCGCCGGAACTCGGCCCGCAGCGACCGGGCTAGCGACTTGGCGAGCAGGGTCTTGCCCACGCCGGGAACGTCCTCTATCAGGACGTGCCCGCCAGCCAGCATGGCCACCACGGCGAGGAAGACGCCCTCGCGCTTGCCCGCAACGGCGCGCTCGACGTTTCCGACGATGTGTCCGACCCTCTCGGCGAAGCCGTTGTAGTCCAAAGAAGTCCTGTCTGTGTTCGGGTGACCGGAAGAGATTATAGCAAGCGGTCAAAAGCGGTCGGCCGGCTTGGCGTCACCGATCCGTGGCCTTCCCACGTCAGTGATACCGCTTCCCACCGTCCCGACCGCGGCCCGCCGACCAGCCGGCAGGCTTTGATAGCGATACCGTTCGGGGTCGCGTGGGTGGCGGCGGGGTTCGCGCCCGGTTCGGAGAAGGAACGCGTCAGTCGGGCAAGCCGCTCGGGCTGGATGGGCGAGCGGCGGACAAGCAGGGCGAGGGGTCGGAGATCAAACCCTCCGGCCTCTCTTGACTTGTAGCCCCATCACCCGGGGCAAACGCGCCGGAAGCTAGAACGCGGGCTGCGTCAGGGACGCCTCGCCGTAGAACTGGTCGACGTAGCGGCGCTGGACCTCGTTGAGGTCGCGCGAGTACCAGACCATCACCACGTAGCGCGGCTCCTTCGGGGTCGTCTTGGGGTACATGCCGCACTCCATCGGCAGGCGGTTCCCCTTGCGGGCGTTGCACTTGGTGCAGGCGGTCACCACGTTGTCCCAGGTGTTCGCGCCGCCGCGCGAGATCGGCTTGACGTGGTCGCGCGTGAGGCGGTCGCGGCGGCCGAGGTCGTTGCGGTGGCGGGAGCAGTACTGGCAGCGGTAGTTGTCCCTGGCGAAGAGGATCGCGTTGGTCACGTGCTTGCGCAGGCGGCGGGGTATCTCGACGTACTTGACCAGCCGGATCACCAGCGGGTAAGGGTACTCGGCCCTCTCAGACCGGAACCGGCGGTCCAGGTTCGCCTCGACGATCTCGGCCTTTTCGGAGACGACGAGGACGATGGCCCTCTTGACCGGCACCAGGGCCACGGGCTCGTAGCTCGCGTTGAGCGTCAAGCATCGTGCCACGCCGAGATTTTAACATACCCGAATGCTTGCCGAAACGGGCTTTCGGCTGGTCATGGCCGTTCCGGCCCCTCTTGCCCTCCCCGACGGGAGCTAAAGACCCGCCGGCCGCGTCTTCGGCGCCTCGAGCACGGCCTTGAGTATGGGGTCGGCGGAGCCCCGGAAGGGGTCGGCGGCCGGAAGCCCGGTCTCGTCGGCGACGGCGGCTATGAGCTCCGCGGCCTCCCCGTTGTCCAGGCCCCTGGTGTTGAGGCTCACGGCGACCACGGGTGCTGGCTTGACCAGCGAGGCTACCTCCTCGTAGAGGCGGGCGATGCGCGAGACCTCAGGTCGCGGGACCCCGCGGAAGACCTCCTCGGTTGGGTCAGCGGCGCAGAGGATCAGGCAGTCAGGGCACGAGCCGTGCAGCAGGCCGAGCGTCACCCCCGAATAGGCCGGGTGACCCAGAGAGCCCTGGCCTTCGACCAGGATCAGGTCAGGCGAGGCTTTGGCCGCCTCGAGCACTAGCTGCTCGGAGGCTCCGGCGATGAAATCAGCGACCACGGCGTCCACGCAAAGGCCCCACCCGGCGATGACGACGCCGGTCTGGCCCGTGGGGACGAACGCGGCGGAGAGGCCCGCCGCCCTGGCGACGCGCTCGATCTCCAGGGTGGCGGTCATCTTGCCGATGGCGCTGTCCGTCCCCACCGTGAGCGCGACCTTGGGCCCTACCCCAAATCCCTCCCCCGAGAAGAGCGGGATGTCCTTGGGCGGCTCGCGCACGTCCCAGACGGGTTTGCCCGGGAACTCGGGGGCGAGGCGCTGGTGGAGGCCGTTTACGATCTCGAGCCCGGCTTCGGCCGCGGAGCGCAAGGCTTCCATCCACTCCCCTGGGAGCCTTCCCCCGGCGGGGGCGAGCCCTACGAGGAGCGAGGTCGGCGAGAACTCGAGCGCCTCCTCGATCGAGCCTACTATGGGGGCGTCGCGTTCGAGGGCCGGCATCACGTCGCGCACCCTCCTCCCGGCGAGCGACGAGTCGATAGCGGCGACGACCGGGTCTTTACCGTAGCGGAGGAGGCCGTGGGCGGTCTTGGCGTGGCGGTTGGTGAACCGGCCCTCGGCCAGGATCGCGTAGCGGCGCTCCGGTGCCCGGCTCACCGGCGCGGCTCCACCCCGAGCCCGGGGCCCTCCGGCAACAGGATGCGGCCGCTCTCGTAGACCAGCCCCTCGTACGGGTCGTCGGCGAGGAGCATGGCGCCGTCGAGGTCGACGAAGTCCACCAGCCCGCAGAGTTGGGCTGCGGCGGAGATCCCGAGCGAGGTCTCGACCATACAGCCGAGCATGACGGACATGCCGTGCGAGCGCGCCGTGTGGATCATCTCGAGGGCGCGCCGGATCCCGCCGCACTTGGCGAGCTTGACGTTCACCCCTGAGACGCAACCCGCGAGGGGCGGCACGTCGGCGGCGACGATGGCGCTCTCGTCGGCCACGACGGGCACCGGTCGGGCAGCTTCGGTGACCGCCCGCAGCGCCTCGGGACCGGCCGAGGCGGGGACGGGCTGCTCGATCATGCCAACCCCTATCTCCCGGAGCTTTGCCGCGACCTCAGGAGCCTCGTCCGGGGAGAAGGCCTCGTTGGCGTCGACCCAGAGCTCCGCCTCCGAAGCCCGTCTCACCGCCCGGAGCGTCTCCACATCCTCCCATCCCCCCACTTTCACCTTGAGGATCGGGTGCCCTCCGAGCCTCTTTGCGTCCGCGAGGGTAGTCTCCCTGTCGGCTATGCCGAGGGTGTAGGCCGAGACCGGCTCGGGCCTGCCGAGGCCGAGCAGCCGGTAGACGGGCACGCCGAGCCTCCTGGCGGCAAGGTCGTGCAGGGCGCCGTCGAGGGCGCAGAGCGCGGTCGGGGGTAAAGAGCCGTTCAGCGCGAGGGTTCCCTCCAGGTCCCAGGGGTCATGGATCTCGGCGCCGTGCAGTGCTTCTGCGACCCCCGCCGCGTCCTGGCCGTAGTAGCCCGTGGGGGCGGCCTCCCCCCTGCCCGTGAAGCCGTCCTCTTCTACCTCGAGGATCACGCGCTCGAAGGCGTCGGCGGAGCTGCGGGCGATGGCGAAGGTACGCCGGGTGCGCACCGTCACTGTCCGTACGTTCGTCCTCAGATCAGCCCCCCTTCCGACAGCCCTCTGCGGTCGCATTGTAGCGCCGGGAGGAGCGCCCGTCC
The DNA here is from genome assembly GCA_016781725.1 of Rubrobacter sp. Classification (GTDB taxonomy): domain Bacteria; phylum Actinomycetota; class Rubrobacteria; order Rubrobacterales; family Rubrobacteraceae; genus Rubrobacter_D. The sequence goes on from JADDPU010000155.1 coordinate 13,457, forward strand.
GGGCACTTGGGGCCCTCGTTGGAACCCTCTGTTAAAACCCGGTTAAAAGAATGAAGCC
>JADDPU010000104.1 GCA_016781725.1 Rubrobacter sp.
TCGGGGCGTCGGCGGCGGCGTTCTCCCGCGGGGGGCCGTCTGCCGCCGGGGAGTCGCCCTCCCCGGCCACGGCGACGAGGGCTATCTCGATCCCCACGTCCACCGTGGTTCCCTCGGAGACCAGGAGCTTCTCTATAGTGCCGGCGACGGGGGAGGGCAGCTCGGCGTTCACCTTGTCGGTGTCGACCTCGGCTAGGGGCTCGTCCATGGACACCTCATCGCCCTCGGCCTTGAGCCAGCGGGTGATAGTGCCCTCCGTCACGCTCTCGCCCAGCTGCGGCATCGTTACCGGTCTCGCCACGACGGCTCCCTCCTTATGGCTTTATCGCGCGGGTGGCGACGTAGGTGGGCATGTGGGTCGCGATCGGGTCGTCGCGGTGGCGGTCCTCGTAGAGGCCGGCGATGAGAAACCCCGCGTCCGTCTGGCCGCCGATCTGGTCCTCCAGCGTGTGGCTGAACTCCAGCGGCTCTCCCCTCTCGATCTGCTCCTTCAGCTCGTTCTCGTCCAGGCTCGTCGAGGTGGCGTAGGGCAGCGTGTACTTCACCCGCAACTCGCCAGTGGTGTCGACGAGGGCTGGGTCGAAGATGTAGACCGCGGGGTTCAGGAAACCGGCCAACAGGATCCCCCCGGGTCGCAGCACCCGGAACGCCTCCCTCCACACCGGACGGACCTCGGGCACGAACAGGTTCGAGACCGGGTGGAAGACGAGGTCGAAGCTCTCGTCGGCGAACGCCGACAGATCCCGCATGTCGCCCTCGACGGTCCCGAGATCTAGGGCATCGCGTTCGGCGACGAGCCGGTCCTGGGCCAGTTGCCTCGGTGAGTTATCGAGCACTATGACCTTCGCCCCCGCGGCCGCGAAGACCGGCGCTTGCTGTCCGCCGCCGGAGGCGAGGCACAAGACTTCGGCGCCTCTCATCTCCGGAAACCAAGCCCTCGGCACCGGTTTCGTCTCCGTCAGCAGGACACTCCACTCTCCCCGACGGGCGGCTTCGATGACCTCGGGACCTACGGGGACGGTCCACTCGTTCCCGCTCTCGACCTGCCTGTCCCACGCCTCCTGGTTGTAACCCCTGACGTCCATCTAGTACGCGGCCAGCTCTAGCATGGCTGCCTCTATCTTCTCCGCCGAGGGCACGAAATGGTCCATCATCGGCCTGGCGAACGCCGCCGCCGGGACGTCAGGGGACCCGAGGCGCATCACCGGCGCGTCGAGCCACTCGAAAGCCTCCCGCGCAACGACGGCGGCTATCTCCGCCGAGACCGAGCCCGTCAGGTTCGCCTCCGAGACGACCAGGAACTTGCCGGTCTTTCTGGCGGACTCGAGGATGGTCTCCTTGTCGAGCGGGTAGAGCGTGCGGGGCTCGACCACCTCCGTCTCGAGGCCCTGTTCCTCCAGGAGCTTGTCCGCCACCTCGAGGGCCGTGTAGAGCATCAGGCCGTAGGCGACTACCGTGATGTCCGCGCCCTCGCGGTGGACGCGGGCCTCGCCGATGGGGACCTCCGGGTTGTCGTCGGGGACGTCTTCCTTGATCAGGCGGTAGGTACGTTTGTGTTCGAGGAAGAGGACGGGGTTGGGGTCGCGGATGGCGCTCTTGATCATGGCCTTGGCGTCGGCCGGGAAGGTCGGCGCCACGACCTTGAGGCCGGGCGTGTTGGAGAACCAGGCCTCTATGCTCTGCGAGTGGTAGAGCCCCCCGCCGTGGACGGCCCCGTAGGGGGCCCTGATGGTGATGGGGCAATTCCACGCGCCGTTCGAGCGGTAGTAGAACTTGGCTGCCTCGTTGACGATCTGGTCGAACGCCGGGGTTATAAAGTCGCCGAACTGTATCTCGGCCACGGGGCGCATCCCGTTCGCGGAGAGGCCTATGGCGGAGCCCACGATGAGGCTCTCCGCAAGCGGCGTGTCGAGCACCCGCGCCTCGCCGAACTCTTCCTGCAACCCTTGGGTCACGCGGAACACGCCCCCGGCCCTGCCGACGTCCTCGCCCAAGACCATCACCGACTCGTCAGAGCGCATCTCTTCAGCCAGGCCCTCGTGGATCGCCTGCAGCAGGTTCTTTGTCGCCACGGGTAGTCTCTCTCCTCCTAAGCCTCTGCGTAGACGCCCGTCAGCACGCTCTCGGGCTCCGCGAAGGGCGCTTTCTCGGCGTACGCGCTCGCCTCGGCGACCTCGGCCTTGATGCGCTCGTCGATCTCGTCGCGCCCGGCCTCGTCCAGGACCCCGTTCTCCAGCAGGTACTTCTCGAAGCGGACGATGGGGTCCTTCAGGCGCCACTCCTCTATCTCCTCCCGCTCGCGGTAGCGCCTATCGTCGTCGTCCGAGGAGTGGGCCGTGATCCTGTAGGTCTTAGCCTCGATGAGCGTAGGCCCCTCGCCCCGTCGCGCTCGCTCGAAGGCCTCGCGGGCTACCTCGTAGACGGCGAGCACGTCGTTGCCGTCAACCTCGTACCCTGGGAACCCGAAGCCCTCGGCCCGCCTCGCTATGGCCCCGGCGACCTGCGCGGGCGCGGGGGTGGAGATCGAGTAGACGTTGTTCTCGATCAGGAAGACCACAGGCAGGTCGTGGATGCCGGCGAAGTTCATGGCCTCGTGCCAGTCACCGCCGCTCGTCGACGCCTCGCCGCCGCAGACGAGCGCGACCCCGTCCTCGCCGCGCATCTTGAAGGCCAGCGCGGTGCCGGTGGCCTGCGGGTACTGGACGCCTACGGGGGCCGAGGTCGTGACGATGTTCAGCCCGCGGTCGGAGAAGTGGCCTGGCATCTGGCGTCCGCCGCTGTTCGGGTCTTCCGCCCTGCCCAGGATGCTCAGGAACTGCCCGCGTGGGGTCTGGCCGAGGAGCAGCGTCATGCCCGAGTCGCGGTAGTAGGGGTAGAGGTAGTCGTAGCCCGGACGCAGGTTATAGGCGGCGCCGACCTGGGCGGCCTCCTGGCCCTGGCAGGAGATGACGAAGGCGGCCTTGCCCTGGCGGTTGAGGATCCAGGACCGCTCGTCCACCCTCCTGGCCACAAGCATGTGGTAGTAGAGCCTGCGTAGGTCGTCCTCGTCCAACCCCAGCGCCTCGTGGTGGGCCCTGGTCTCTCCGATTGCCATAGACCTCCTCCTCTGCTCAAAGGTCCCCACAGGGGGAGCCAGAACCGCTCCTCCCTCTTTAAAATTCTACCAGACCACCCCCTCTCCATAGGACACGAAGACCCGTATGCATCCACCATGCAGCGACCGCAGCGGTCTTTGCTCTCACCGTTCGGGGGTCCATACCACCGTTCCCAGCCTCTCCGAGGGCTCGAGCAGGACGGCGGCCTTCCTCGCGAGGGCGCGGGCCGAGTTGGTCTGACCTTCGGACAGGTACCCGCGCAGGATCACGGCGGGATCCGTCTCCCCTCCGGCCTCGATAGAGCGCCCCAGTAGATCCACGTAGCGGCCTACGAAGCCAGGCCTCTCAGGCAGCCGGCCGAAACGGGGGTCGCCGAACCTCCTGGACGTGCGGCGGCGCCAGGGGAAGGCGGGTTGGCTCGGGCGCGCGGCGTAGAACGTCCACACGTCGAAATCCTTCACGCCGTTCTGGCCGTCGACGAAGTGCAGGGCGGCACCCTGGCAGAGGGCCACGCAGACGAGCCCTCCCTCAAGCACCCGGTATTGGGGTTTTCTGGCGAAGAAGTCTTCCCGGTCCAGGCGCGCGATTCCGGCCAGATAACTCAAATCTTCGCGCGTGATCCGCTCGTAAGAGCGGCCGGCACCGGCATCGTTCATCTCGTTCTGCCCCGAACGGC
>JADDPU010000505.1 GCA_016781725.1 Rubrobacter sp.
GGCTACGCGGCCTTCCAGCTCTACGGCCTCGTGCCGCACGCGGCGGCCTTCGCCTTCATGGTGTCTGTGACGTCGCTGGCGTTGTTCCTATCCGTGTACCAGGACGGGGCCGCGCTCGCCCTCATCGGGACCGCAGGTGGGCTAGGGACGCCCTTCATCCTCTACGTGGGGGCCGGCAGCGTCGGCGGGCTCGTCCTGTACACCTCCCTCGTACTCGCGGGCGCCTGCGCCATCTACGCCCGCAAGGGATGGGCCTCGCTGCTCCTGACCGCTTTCCTCGGCACCTGGACTGTGTTCCTGATCGGGTACTCGGAGCTGCTCTACTGGAACGACGCCGCCTCCTCGCAGGACAGGCTCGCGATGCAGATCGGCATCGCCTTCGCGTGGGTGGCGCTCTGGATCTGTGCGTCCGGGCGCGAGGTGCTCAAGGCGCGCCAGCCCCGACGTTGGCCGCGGCCCGAGCCCGGAACCTTGACCCGGACCGTCTTCTCCGAGGACGTTCTGAGGAGAAACTCCCCGGCCCACCTCGTCTCTGCCGCCACACCGCTGGTCGCCCTCTGGTTTACGGAGTTGGTCTGGAACCTTGACGGTTTTGCGCTCGGAGGGATCTCGCTCGGCGCCGCGGCCCTCTATGGCGGCGTGGCGCTCCTGGTGCGCTCCGTGGAGAACGGCGGGCGGGTTCACCGGGCGCAGGCGCTCACCGCGCTGTTGCTAGCGACGGTCTCGCTCGTCCTGCTGCTCGACGGGAGCCCGCTCCTCGTCGCCCTCGCGCTCGAGGCCGCAGTACTGCACCACCTCTCGAGGCGGGTCGGCGAGCGGGCGCTCTCAACCGGGGCGCACGCGTTGTCCCTGTGGGTCCTCGGCTGGGTCTTCCTGCGCATCCTTGACGGCGCGCTCGCCGTGGGGCTCGGTTCTAGCGAGCCTTCTAGCGCTCGCGGCGTTCCGTTCGTCGGCGGCGGCTCGCTCGCCGAGTTGGCAGCCATCTCCCTCGTCCTCGCGGCGAGCGTCGCGATAGAGCACCCAAAGGCCGCCCTCGCCTACCGCGCCGCGGTGCACGCGGCGCTGCTCGCCTGGCTCTGGCAGGGGCTCTCGCCGCTGCCGAACGGCGCCGCCTACACGACCGTAGCCTGGGGCCTGTATGCGGCAGGGCTCCTCGTCGCCGGTCTGCGGGTGGACGCGCCCTCCCTGATACGAGCCGGCATGGCGACGCTCTTCCTGGTCGTCGGCAAGCTCTTTCTCGTCGACCTCGTGGGGGTCGAGGCGGTGTGGCGCATACTGCTGTTCCTCGGGTTCGGCGGCCTCTTCCTCGTGCTCAGCTACTACCTCCAACACCTCTGGAGGCCGAAGGCCGGGGCCGCCGGCGGGGCTTCGTCGGTAACGGCCGGTTATCTCCAGGACGAGGAGCTTAGGAAACCTTAGATCTTCTTAACCGCAGCGTTGCCCTGGCTGTAACCTACCTCCTCTAAAGTGCTCGCCAGGCGAGAGGCGGGAGGTGCCTTCGGTGGGCGAGAGGACGAGGCTCGGGCTTGGAATTGTGGGCGTCGCGCTTGCGTTGGGAGGGCTTGGCGACGCCCTGCTCCGCGCGACGCCCTGGGGCTTCAACTTTCTCCTCTGGGTGGCGGCCCTGGTCGGCGCGGCGGTCTTGCTCGTGCGCACCGGTCTTGTGCGGCCGGAGGGAGAGGGGAGGTGGCTGGCCGTGGTGGCCCTCGTTTTCGCCGGCGGGGTAGTCCTGCGCGACTCCCCCGTGGTCGCACTCCTCGACGTACTGGCCGTGATCGCAGCGCTGTCTCTGGCGGTCTGGCGGGGGCGCGCCGGGAGCCTGCGCCGCGCCGGCGTCTCTGAGTATGTCCTTGGCGGGACCTACGCCTTGGCCCTCGCCTCCGCCGGTCCCGTGCCCGTGAGCGTCACCGAGATAGCGTGGCGCGAGGTAGGTCGGGGGAGGTGGAAGGGGCAGGCGCTCGCCGTATCGCGCGGCCTGCTCATAGCCGCGCCGCTAGTGCTCGTGTTCGGGGCGCTTTTCGTGGCGGCGGACGCCGTCTTCGAGAGCCTCGTGCGCGATGCGTTCGGCTTCGACCTGGCAGAGGTCTTGGATCATCTCTCCCTCATCCTCCTCTTCGCCTGGATCAGCGCCGGGCTCCTCTGGGCCGCGCTCATGGCCCGCGTCCCGCAGAATATCGGGGTCCGGCGCCCGCGGAGGCTCTTGCTCGGCGCCGTAGAGGTCGGTGTGGTGCTCGGCCTCCTGGATCTCCTGTTTCTCGCCTTCGTGGTAGTCCAGGTCCGTTACCTGTTCGGGGGCTCCGGGCGCGTCGCGGCCACGGGTCTCACCTACGCCGAGTACGCCCGCCGCGGCTTCTTCGAGCTGGTCACCGTGGCCGCCCTCGCGCTACCGCTGCTCCTCCTCGTCCACTGGTTCCTCAGGGTCGAGGCACGCGCCCAGGTGAGGGTGTTCAACGTCCTGGCCGGGGCGATGGTCGGGCTCCTCTTCGTCGTCCTGGCCTCGGCCCTGCAGCGGATGTACCTCTACGAGCAGGAGTTCGGCCTCACGGAGCTGCGGCTGTACACCACTATCTTTATGCTCTGGATCTCCGTAGTCCTGGTCTGGTTCGTCCTCACCGTGCTGCGCGGCCTGCGCGAGCGGTTCGCCTTCGGAGCCCTCGTGGCCGGCTTCACGGCCGTCCTCGCGATCAACGCCATCAACCCGGACGCCGTGATAGCCCGAACCAACATCGAGCGCGCCGACCACGGACGCAAACTCGATGTCCACTACCTCGCCACCCTCAGCGCCGACGCGGCGCCGGTGCTGATCGAATCCCTGCCCGAGATCGGGGACCGCCGCGTAGCGCCGGACTATACCCTGGAACAGGCGGTGTCGGACCGCTGGACCAGGGAGCGGACCGACTGGCGAACCTGGAACCTCGGCCGCTCCGTCGCGCACCGCCTGGCCGAGTCGCGCCTCGCGAACCCGGCGGGCGGTTCCACCAGGGCCGGCCAACGTTAACACAGGGTAACAAGATAAGGCATCTATGTACCGATCGACCGCGGTTATCCACAACATGTTGTGGATAAGGGGCATGGATCGGGGGATAACTGCATCAGGTGTAATAAAGACTTAACACGGAGGCTAGATTGCGGGAGGAGGAGTGCTATCTCGCGGGCGAATCGGTCCTTCGTCCTCACGCGGTGGCGGTGTAGGGTTAGCTCGAGGGCTTGGGTCGGCGAGGTGGAAAAGAGAGCTTGGGGCTTTACAATTGGCGTATCGAAGGCACCCCAACAAGAGGTGAGAGAGTGATAACCGAGGAGCGCGTGCGGGACCAGCTCAGGAACGTTATAGACCCGGAGATCGGGATGGACCTCGTTGAGCTCGGCTTGATCTACGATGTCGGCGTCCACGACGAGGGACGTCACGTTGATGTAACCTTCAGCCTGACGAGCCCTATGTGCCCTGTGGGGGACCTTATCCAGGAGCAGGTCGAGACCGAGACGCTCTCGATCGAGGGGGTCGAGACCGTGAACTCCCAGCTTACCTTCGACCCGATGTGGAGCCCGGAGATGATGAGCCCGGCCGCCAAACTCTTCTTCGGCAGGTAGGCGAGGTCTGCGCCAGACCACAGCGGCGATAACAACGCTGAATCGGTAGCCTGCATCCGAAGCGCTCGGAGAAGCCTCCCGCGTCCCGAGTAGATTCGCCGAGCATCGGGGAAGAGGCGTTCCCAGCAGTCCGTAGGCAGCTTTGGGCGTAGTAGCGTCCTTGAATGCCGTAGGCACCCTTATCTGCGCTCGTGTGCCGG
>JADDPU010000558.1:0-10038 GCA_016781725.1 Rubrobacter sp.
CTCCTCGACGTGGGGTGAGTGGAAGCTGCTCGTGGAAGTGCTATCGCCTAGCCAGTAACCTGCCGCGGCGGTCCTACGACCTCTACATCGTACTTCTCCGAGAGCTCCTTGCGGAGGCTCATGGCAGCCTCCTCCTCGTCTCCAGCTGCCGCCAGGCCGTCGGCCAGTTCCTCGAGATACCGCACGAATTCCGGCGGGGACACCATCAGGAGCATCCTTGCCGGCGATGGTCCCTGGTTTTAGGCTTCGCAGCAACGGCTCTTATCGTTGGCGGAAGCCCTCTAGCGATAAACGCAGCGGATTGGCGCACCTGTCACGTTACATGCACAATGAACCCGCAACTTTGACTGTTAGTGTCGAGAGGAGCGCTGTTGGGTAGCTCGGCCGGGCAGCGAGCCATAAAACTAAGGGAGGCGCACCGAGAAAAGGTGGCGTGCAACGAGGTGCGAGTCAGTACGCTGTGGGCACGATCTTGTCGGGCCTACAACGTCCAGATCGACCTGGATCCCCGCACCAAGGCGTCGCTCGAGAAAACGCAGCAGGCTCTGAAACGTGCAGAGCCGACCCTGGTAGCGTGTCCTCGGCAGACCCTCCACGTGAGCGTCGCCTGGCTGCTCGCCGTGCATGCGAGCTATCCGGTTCCCAAAGATTCCCTCTGGGAGCGCCACGGAGAGGAGTGGACGACGGCGCTGAACCGTATCGCGGCCCAAAGTGCAGGGTTTCGGATCACCTACGAACACGTCGTTGCCACCGACTCCGCCGTGATCGCCCTCGCCGAGCCGACCGAGCCGGTGAACCGCATCCGCAGGATGATCCGCGAGCGCCTCCGGTTGCCCTCCGAGACCCGCAACGAGGCCGACCTGGTGCATACCACCCTGTTCCGCTATCGCGGTCCGCTCTCCGATCCGCAGAAGTTCCTTGCCGTGCTCGAGGACACGAGCGCCGAGGCCGCAGCCGAGGTCGACGAGCTGGTCGTCTCGAAGGAGCTGGTGTATCCGTCGCTGGAAGCGGAAGTGCTTGCGCGCCTCCCGCTCGCTCACCGGTAAGCGCACCAACACGCCGTGCGGATGCGGGCAACGGCCGAGAGCAGCCGCGCCGCCTAGAACAGCATCGAAGGACAGGTAAACGAACAGATAATCATCTACCACGGCGCTCGACGCCGATTTTCCGCCGACCCCACCGCACGCTGGCGTGAACCTATTCGTGGCCAGGTTTGCCCTCCGAACAGAGTGGCAACCAGGAAGACGCAAAGATCCCGCTCGATCACCCGACTACGGACCGGGCGCGTCTCCCTAGTCGGCGCTTGGCTGGGCGTGATCCAAGGATTCTATGCCGGGGATCAGGCCCTGGCTCGCGGCGAGCGCGAAGAAGATGGAGGCCACGCAGAGGACGATGGCCGCGGTTGCGAGCCTGCTTGCGCCGAGAAAGTAGCCGAGTATGCAGAGCGCCACCCCGAGCGCCCCGCCCAGTGTGATCGGGGTACCGCCGACGAGGGTGGCCAATGCGCCGCCGGCCGCGAGCAGCACCCCGATCACGCAGGAAATCCTGCCACCGAGGAGCAGGTAAGGCCGCCCGCGGCCGGCTCCCCCCTCTTCGCCCGACCCTCCGAAGTCTTCTCCCGGTCTCCCGGTATCCGTGTGCTCGCCCAAAGACGCTCCCGATGACGGTAGCCCGCCGTCGACGCGACGGAGCGTACCCGGTCGGGGTACTAGTATAATCCCCATCCTGTGAGGTTCGAGCGCGCACTCCCCGGCACAAACGAGGTCTTCCTGCCCGACGGGGCGCCCCGACCGGTCTACGAGGACGTCCTGGCGGAGCTCGAACGGACCGGCCCGCGAGGGTGGGAGGAGAGGAGGCGCCGGGCGCACGAGCTCCTGCTCGAAGAGCAGCACGCCTTCGGCATAAAGGAGGGCGACAAGACCCACCCGACCGATTGGCTGCCGCGCGTGGTCCCCGCCTCAGATTGGGGGCGCCTCGAAGCCGGCCTCACCCAGCGCCTGCGCGCCATCAACGTGTTTCTGAGACGCCTCGAAGCCGGCAAGGAGGAGGTAGTCCCGAGGGAGGTCATCGAGAGCAGTATCCTCTACGACACGAGCTGGAAGGACCGTTTCGGGCCCGTGCCGGTGCGCCAGATCGCCTTCGACGTCGTCGCCGTCGAGGGCGGCGGAGCCGGGAGTTGGGAGTACCTGGTAATAGAGGAGAACGCCAAGATGCCCGTCGGCCTCGCGGCCATGACCCGCAGGCGCCGGATGAGCCGGGAGGTCTTCTTCCCCGAGACGCTGGCGAATCTCCCCGTTCTCCCCCTGGACGGCTGGCTCGAGCGCCTCGGCGCTGCCCTGCGCGCCGCCTCCCCGAAGGGCAGCGCCGAAGCGACGCTCGCCGTCGTCTCCGGCGGCCCCGCCGACCAGTTCTACCTCGACCACCACATCTACGCTAAAGAGATGGACGCCATCCTCGCCGAGACAAAGGACCTCGAGGTGGACGGGGGCGGGTATCTGGTCCACCGGCCGACGGGCCGGAGGATAGACGTGATCTACGAGCGGGTGGACGAGGATATCCTGTACGCCGAGGTGCCTGGTCTCCTCGAGTGCCACGTCGAGGGCAAGGTCCACGTGCTCTTCGCGCCGAACTCCGAGATAATAGACGATAAGGGGGTGGGCGCCTTCGTCCCCGAGATGGTGCGCCGCTACCTGGGGGAGGAGCCCTTGATCGAGAACGCCAAGACCTGGTCGCTCGCGGTGGAGGAGGACCGGCGCTACGTCATGGACCACTTCGGGGAGCTGGTAGTCAAGAGCAGGGGCGGGTACGGGGGCAAGCAGGTCATGATCGGGCCCGAGGAGACGCGCGAGTCGCGAGAGAGGTTCCGCCTGATGGTCGAGGAGAACCCCGTCGAGTACGTGGCCCAGGAGACCATAGACTTCTCCACCCACGTCCTGTGCGAGACCAGCGAAGCTGAAGACGACTTCCTCCTGCGCGACTCCTACGCCGACTACAGGGTGCTAGTCCTCGCCCCCGACCCGACGGACCCTGGAGTGGTCGAGGCGGCTCCCGGCTCCTTGAGCCGGGTCGCGGCACCAGGCAAGCACATAGTCAACATCTCCAGCGGGGGCAAGATGAAGGACACGTGGGTGCTCGCGCGATGAACTACGGGGACCTCATAAGGGATACGTTCAGGATCACGCTGCGCAACCGCTTTCTCTGGTTCTTCGGCTTCTTCGCCAGCAGCGCGTTCTTCAACTTCCCCTCCGGCGGCGGCAACTTCGACACCGGCGACTTCGAGCAGTCGGGCGCCGGTCCTTCGGCGCTAGCTGCCCAGATCGGGCCAGGGGTCTTCGAGAACGCGGCGCTGCTCGTGGGCCTGGGCCTCGTGGTGCTCCTGATCTTGCTGGCGTTCTTGGTGATGGCTTTGATCTCGCAGGGCGCGCTCTCCGAGAGCGTCGCCGCGATAGACCGGGGGGAGAGTCGCAGGTTCGGGTCGACCTTCCGGGCGGGGCTCGGGAGCTTCTGGCGCGTGCTTGGATATTACATCTTGTTCTTCTTGATCGGCGTGGGTCTCCTCGTCGCGATCGGGGCTCCCGTCGCGCTCTTGATCGGGGGGACGTTCGCCGCTACGCAGTCGACGGGGGCGCGGGTCCTCGTCGCGGTACTGGCGGCGCTGGCCGCCATCGTCCTGCTGGTACTGGTCTTTATCCCTCTCGTCATTATCTCCCAATATGCCTTGCGGGAGATCGTGGTGCGCAGGGCGCGAGTCTTCAGTTCCGTCGGGAGCGGCTACGGGATCTTCCGCCGCAACCTCGGCAGGAGCCTGCTCTTGTGGCTCGTGCACCTGGGGCTCATGATCGGCATCGGCATCGCGCTCCTGGTCGCCCTGCTGCTCGTCGGCCTCATTCTCTTTCTCCCCACGATAGCGCTGGCCTTCGCCGAGTACACCACCGCCGCCGTAGGCGCGGGCGCGGTGGCTGGCTTGATCCTGCTCCCCCTCCTCCTCGCGGCCTCCGGTGCTGCGGGCACCTTCGGGCACGCTTACTGGACCCTCGCCTACCTCCGGCTCACCGCTCCCACCGAGACGGCGCCCCTCGGGACGCCCCCCCCGGCAGACTCCCCTCCCGCCCTGGGATAAGATGATCCGGCACGCAACCGGCTAGAGAGGTCTAGAGACATGGTGAAGCTTGACGGCAAGGTCGCGGTCATCACGGGCGCGTCGAGCGGCATCGGCGAGGCGACGGCCGAGGCGCTCGCGGCGGAGGGAGCCGCGGTGGTAGTCGCGGCCCGCAGGGAGGACCGGCTGGTCGATCTCGTGGGGCGAATAGAGGGCAACGGGGGCCGGGCGCTCGCGGCCGTCTGCGACGTTACGGACGAAAGCCAGGCGCACGGATTGATCCGCAAAGCCCAAGAGACCTTCGGTAGCGTGGACATCCTGGTCAACAACGCGGGCGTCATGCTCCTCTCGGCGGTTGGCAAGGGCCTCTCCGACGAGTGGCGCCGGATGTTCGACGTGAACGTCATGGGGCTCCTCTACGCCACCGACGCCGCCATAGACGCGATGAAGCGCCAGCAGAGCGGGCACCTCGTCAATATCAGTAGCGTCGCCGGCAGGAAGGTCTCCCGCACCTCGAGCGGGGTCTACGCCGGGACCAAACACGCAGTGGGCGCCATCTCCGAGGGCTTGAGGCAGGAGCTCCTGGAGGACAACATCCGGGTCACCATCGTCGAGCCCGGCGCCGTCGCCACGGAGCTGCCCGACCACATCACGGACGAGGACGCCAGGGAGGGCCTGGGTGGGCTCTTGCAGTTGGAGATCCTGCAGGCCGAGGACATCGCCAACGCCATCCTCTACGCGGTAACGCAGCCGCCGCGGGTAAGCGTCAACGAGATCCTGATCCGCCCGACCCAGCAGCCCGTCTAGCTTTCGAGTCCAAGAGCAGAGCCTCTGAACATCGACGACGAGCGCCCCTTGGGGTTACCCGGGGCCGTCACCCTCGTGGCTACGAGGCTAGTATCTGGCCGGCGTCTGCACGCGCAGCTCGCCGCTCGACTTTCCCTGCTCGGCCTTGAGCAACTGGTTCAGGGATTCGACGGCGACCTCGAGCTGGGCGCGGCGGGGCTCGGTGGTGGTCAGGTACTTCTGGAGGAGGTTGCCGACGGCGATGGAGGGGCGGGTCTTACCGAAGACGAACCAGGCCTCGGAGATGAGGATGAACTGCAGGACGGCGTAGCCCCACCAGCCTATGAGCGGGTCGAGGAGGGCGGCGAGGACTATGTAGCCCAAGATGTTGGTCCCGCAGCGGGGGTGGAGGCGGCTGCTCGTCTTCGCGTTCTGGAGCGTCACCTCGCCGTACCTCTCGTAAGCGGCGACGGCCTTGTGCTCGGCCCCGTGGTAGCGCCCAACGGGGGTCAGCTTCATCCCGGCGAAGAAGAGGAGCAGGATCGGCAGTATGGGGACCGCCGCGAAGAACCCGAAGACGCCGCCGAGCAGACCCTCCCCGCTCCCGAACTCCATCAGGCGCACGAACAGCCAGAGGATGCCCATCGTCACGGCGAAGAACAGGAGGGTCCAGACGGAGCCGACTACCTGGAGAAGGAGCCTGCCCCAGAAGAAGAACGAGCGTATCACGGGCAGCCGGGAGAAGCGCAGTACCGCCGGGTTCTTCGGCTTGCGCACGCTCGTGGGCTCGACCTTGACGTGGATCTCGCCGTCCCGCCGGTACGCGATGCTCATATAGTTCGGGCCGAAGAGGTCGAGCCCGTCCCAGCGGGCCATGCCGCCGAAGACCAGGCGCTCCCCGGTCTTTGCCTCCCCGGCCTCCTTCGCCAAAATCCTCCTTCGCTTCGCCGAGACCAAAGGCTAAAAGATAGCACGCCGGAGGGGTCGAGGACGGTGCGGACCGCACAGTATCTCGCGCCGACGAGGGTGTTGGGCTCGTGAGGGCTCGGGGCCGGGTAGAATAGCGGGAGACGGGCAGCTTTCGAGGGAGGCTCATGCAGCAGGGGTCGGGCGGGGCCTCTTGGGAACGCACGGTATACACGGGGATCGGCCTGGTCTTCGCGCTACTGCTCGCCGTCTACCTCGTGTACAAGATCGCGGTCGTCGTCCTGGTCTTGCTGGTGACGCTCTTGTTGTCGATCATCATAAGCGCCCCCGTGGACTACCTGGACCACCGGGGCGTCGGGCGCGGGTGGGGCACGCTCGCCGTCTTCGGGGGGCTGGGCCTCTTGTTCGGGATCTTCGGGATGGCGCTGGCTCCCGTGGTGGCCAACCAGGCAACCGAGCTTGCAGAGACCTTCCCGACGCTCCTCGAGAGCGCGCAGGAGATCGTAGTGCGGGTGCAGAACTTGTTCGGCCTGGAGACCTCTTTTCGCCTGAACCCGCAGAGGTTGGGCGACACGGCCCGCAACTTCCTCTCGGGCGGCGCGCTCACGACGGTCGCCAGCGTCGGCGCGAGCGTGGCGAACGTCCTCTCTTTTGGGGTGGTGATCCTCATAGCTACCCTCTACGCCGTCGCGCAGCCGGCGCCGCTGGTCAACGGGTTCGTTGCCCTCTTCCCTGCAGGCAGGCGCCAGAGGGTCAGGGAGATCCTCGTCGAGATGTACGGGGCGGTCCAGCGGTGGTTCTTGGGGCAGCTCGCATCGATGACCATCATCGGCCTTCTCTTCACCATCTCCATGTTCGTGATCGGGATCCCCTTCGCGCTCCTGCTCGGGATCTTCGCCGGCCTCATCTCCTTCGTGCCTTACCTTGGGCCCGTGATCTCGGTGATCCCGCCGGTCCTCCTGGCGCTGACCGGCAACCCTGTAGACGCCGTGTGGGTCCTTCTGGCGTACGCGGTCATCCAGGCGATAGAGGGCAACCTCGTACAGCCTATCGTGATGAGCCGGGCGATCTCGCTGCACCCGGCGGTCCTCGTGTTCGCGCTGCTGATCATGGGCACGCTCTTCGGGTTCGTCGGCGTCTTTCTGGCGGTCCCTCTGGTGGCCGTGCTGCACGTCCTGTTGCGCGAGCTGTGGATCGAACGCATGGACGAGTTGGGCACGGACCCCGACCCGCCGAAAGGACCGGAGCCGTATGAGCCTAAGCCGAAGGCGAACCGCCTGCGACGAGCCTTAAGAGGCCGCCTTCGTCTCTGAGCTCCCTCTCGGCCAGAAAACCGGTCGAGACCCCGCCGCGCCTGAACTCTTCGTCTTCGAGCACGGCCAAATGCAGCGGCAGGGTGGTCTCGAGGCCCGAGATGGCGAACTCGTCAAGGGCCCGCAGCCCGCGGCTGATGGTGGCCCCGCGCTCACGGGCGTGCACTATGAGCTTAGCCAGCAGAGAGTCGTAGTGCGGGGGCACCGTGTAGCCGGCGTAGAGGTGGGAGTCTACCCGGACCCCCGGACCCCCAGGCGGGTTGTACACCTCGATGAGCCCGGCCTGGGGCAGAAAGTTGCGCCTGGGATCCTCGGAGTTGATGCGGAACTCCATGGCGTGCCCGTTCGGGGTCCTGGCCTCGTCGGAGACCTCCAGGCGCTCGCCGGAGGCGACTTTAAGCTGCTCGGCCACGATGTCCACGCCAGTGATCATCTCCGTCACGGGGTGCTCGACCTGGAGGCGCGTGTTCATCTCGATAAAGTAGAACTCGCTCCCGCTGTAGACGAACTCGACGGTCCCGGCCCCCTCGTAATCCAGGGAGGCTATGAGGTCTTCCGAGGCGGCCATGAGGCTGTCCCGGATCTCCTGCGGCAGGCCAGGCGCGGGCGACTCCTCGATGAGCTTCTGGTAGCGGCGCTGGACTGAGCAGTCCCTCTCCGGGAAGGTGACCGTCGTGCCCGAGGAGTCCGCAAGCACCTGCACCTCGACGTGGCGCAGCCTCTCCAGAAACCTCTCGACGTAGACCGAGCCGTCGCCGAAGTTGGCCCCGGCCTCCCGGCTCGCGCTCATGTAGGCGTCCGCGACCTCGGCCTCGGACTCCACCACGCGCATCCCCTTCCCCCCACCACCGGCGCTCGCCTTGATGACGAGCGGGTAGCCGACCTCGGCACCCACGCGCTTCACCTCGGCGACGTCCCGGCAGAGCCCGTCGGAGCCCGGGGTCACGGGGACGCCGGCCCTTGAGGCGGCGGCGCGGGCCGCCACCTTGTCGCCCATGAGGGCTATGGTGCGCGAATCGGGGCCCACGAACTTCAGGCCGACGCGCTCGCAGATCTCGGCGAAGCGGGAGTTCTCGGCGAGAAAGCCGTAACCCGGGTGGATCGCGTCAGCACCCGTCAGCTCGGCAGCCGAGATGATCGCCGGCACGTTCAGGTAGCTGCTCGCCGCGGGCGGCGGGCCGATGCAGACCGACTCGTCGGCCAGCTCGTGGTGCAGAGAGTCGGCGTCGGCGGTGGAGTAGACGGCCACGCTCCTTATGCCGAGCTCGCGGCAGGCCCTGATGACGCGCAGGGCGATCTCCCCGCGGTTGGCCACGAGGACCTTGCCGAGCACTACTGCCCTGCGTCGGGCCGCAGGTACAGGAGCGGCTGGTCGTACTCGACGCCCCCGGCGTTCTCGGCCAAGATCTCGACGACCTCGCCCGAGACGTCGGTGACGATCTCGTTCATCAGCTTCATAGCCTCGACGATGCACACGGTCTGCCCGGCCCTGACCCTGTCCCCCACCTCGACGTAGGGGTCCTCCCCCGGCGCGGGAGCCCGGTAGAAGGTCCCGACCACCGGCGAGCGCACAGCGTGCAGACCATCCCTCTCGGGCGAAGCCAACCCTTCCGCGGGCTGGACGGCGATCTCGGTGATCGGCTGCGCGATCGGCGGGGCCGGCGCATCGGGGAGGGCCTTCACCGTGATCTCGGTCTCCCCGCGGCGGACCCGGATCTCGCCGACCCCGCTCTCGCGCACGAGGTCAACCAGCCGTTGGACTTCCTCCAGCGGCAACCGATCCTGTCGATTCTCGTCCCTCTCTCGCACAGTCCGGGATTCTACACGTCCGCCTGTGGGAAAACCCGTCCCCGGTTGTACAATCCCCCAAGATCCGATGACCGAGCCAACCACCGAGCGCGCCAGCATCAACGTTCTCGACCCCAGGGTCGCCCAGCAGGTGGCGGCCGGGGAGGTCGTGGACCGTCCTGCCTCCGTGGTCAAGGAGCTGGTCGAGAACGCCCTCGACGCCGGGGCTTCTCGGGTGGAGGTCGAGCTCGGCGAGGGGGGGACTTCGCGCATCCTGGTCCGCGACGACGGCTCCGGGATGTCCCCTGAGGACGCCCGCCTCTCGGTTTTGCGCCACGCGACGAGCAAGATCCGGAACGTCGAAGATATAGAGGTGGTCGGCACTCTGGGCTTCCGGGGCGAGGCCCTCCCCTCCATAGCCAGCGTCTCCTCGTTCTGCCTGACGACCTCGACGGGCGAAGGTAGCGCCACGAAGGTCGTGGTCGAGGGCGGCGCCGAGGCCGAGGTCTCCCCTGCCTCCCACCCGAAGGGGACGACCATCCTGGTGGACCGCCTCTTCTACAACGTCCCAGCCAGGAGGGCTTTCCTGAAGGGCCCGCGGGCGGAGCGGGCCGCGATAGTAGAGGTAGTCACGCACCTGGCCATCGCCTACCCCACCGTCGCCTTCCGCCTGGCGGAGAAGGGCCGCGACTACCTCTCCTTGCCCGAATCCGCCAACCTCCTCGAGCGCCTCGCCCAGATCTTGGGCGTCGGCAGGGCCAGGGTACTGCGCAGGGTCGAGTACGAGTCGGGCGCTTTCAAGATCTCCGGCTACGCAGCCCTTCCCAGCCTGACCGAGGGTAGCCGGGCCCACCAGACGATCTCGGTGAACGGCCGCTTCGTGAGGGCCGAGAGCCTCCACCGCGGCCTCGACGACGCCTACAGGGCGACAGTGCCCTCGGGCCGCTACCCGCCCGTGGCCCTGGAGATCTCCGCCGATCCCCGCCGCGTGGACGTGAACGTGCATCCGACAAAGCAGGTAGTCCGCTTCTCGGACGAACGCGCCGCCCGCGAGGCCCTCGCCGCCGCCGTCCGCGGCGCCATCGAGTGGCGTCCCCCGGCTCCATCCTCGGCCCCCCGCACGGC
>JADDPU010000558.1:10046-13277 GCA_016781725.1 Rubrobacter sp.
TTTTCACCCAGGAGCGCTTCTCCGCGCCGGGGTCCGCGCGTCCGAGGGCGGATCTACCCTCCTTCGCCGCCGAGGGCCGGCCCGCGTACGACGCGGCGCAGGGGTTGGGCGAGGCGCGCGAACGGCTCTCCGAAGCGTCGAGACCCCTGGCGGAGCCTCCTGTGGGACCGCTGGCGGAGGAGCGCGGGCGCTACGGGGAGCTGCCGGAGCGGGGCGCGCTGCCGCAGGCCACGCCGGAGGAGTTGAGGGTCATAGGCCAGCTCGCGGCGGGCTACCTCCTCGTCGAGGAGCCCGAGGCTCTGTGGGTGGTCGACCAGCACGTCGCCCACGAGCGGGCCATCCTCGACAGGCTCCACGACTCCGACAGCCCGGCCACGGTGCAGAGCCTGCTGGTTCCCGAGGTCGTCGAGCTCTCCCCCGCCGAGGCCGAGCTCGCGGCGGCGAGCCTCGAGGAGCTCTCCGTCTACGGCTTCGAGGCCGAGCCTTTCGGCCCCCGCTCCGTGCGGGTCACGGCGGTGATCTCCACCCTCGCGGACAGGGATATCGCCGGCGCCTTCAAGGACGCCTTATCCTCGATCTCGGGCACCGAGCCGGGCCACCGCCGCGAGGAGCGCATCCTCGCCACCATCGCCTGCCATTCGGCGGTGAAGATGGGCGACAGGCTTTCCCAGCCCGAGATGGAGGCGCTCGTAAAGGACTGGCTCACCAGCCGCCTCCCCGCCACCTGCCCGCACGGCCGCTCCATCTGCTACCGCATCGGCCTCCATGAGGTCGCCCGCAAGCTCGACCGGCACTAGATGAAGGGCCGCCTCTTTGGCGTCCTCGCCGTCGCGGCGGCGGCCTCCACGTGGGGGACGCTCGGGATCTTCGCCAAGATGCTCTACGCCGAGGGCGTCTCGTTCGAGGCTCTGGTCGCGTTCCGGGCGGCGGTAGGGTGGGTGGCGGTGTTGCTTTTCTTGCTTCTGACCGGGGGCGCGCGGAGCTTGAAGGTGGCGGGCCGGGATCTGGCGTTCCTGGTTCCACTCGGTCTCATCGGGATCGGGGCGTTCTACCTGCTTTACTTCTACACGGTCAGGGAGAGCACTGTCGGGACGGCTGCCATCCTGCTCTACAGCTCCCCGGCTTTCGTGGTGGTGCTGGCGCGGTTGTTCCTCGGGGAGGCGCTGGGTCCTGTCAAGGTAGTCGCGCTCTTCCTTACCACCCTTGGCATCTTCCTCGTCGCCGGCGCCTACGCCCCGGCGAGCCTGGAGGTGAGCCCTACGGTGCTCGCTACGGGGCTGCTCTCGGGCCTGACCTACGGTCTTTACTCGATCTTCGGCCGCCCCGTGGCCGGGCGCCTCGGCCCGCCCGTAATCCTGAGCTACGCCCTCTTCTTCGGCGCCGCGCTGCTCATAATCGCCGCCCTGCCGACGCTCGGCACGCTCGCCGGGCTCTCCTTCGGCTCCTACCTACTTCTTACGATGCTGGCCGTCGTGCACACGACGCTGGCGTTCGCGCTCTACACCTTCGGGCTCGGGCGCCTTGGGGCGGGGCGGGCGGCCATCGTAGCCACGGTGGAGCCGGTGGTGGCCGGAGCTTTGGGGACGGCGCTGCTCGGCGAGGAGCTCACCGTCCCCAAGGTGGTCGGGGGGGTGCTCGTGATCTCCGGTGCGGCGCTGGCCCAGATCAGGCCGAAAGGCTTTTCGGAGCGGACAGGAACCCCAGGGGCGTCCACGACAGATCCTCATAAAGGCCCCTTTTGACCTTTCTTCGTCAAAGCGGGTACTATGTTGCCTCACGGTACACCGACCGACGGGAGCGGCGGGAGATTTTGCGCGCTTGGGGGAAGGCTTCTATGAGGGCTGGATGGCGGATGCCCTCGGCTCCGGCGGACAGAGGAGGAACGCCATGCCGATAGAGTTCAAGGAAGGCGGCTCGGGCTACACGTTGGGGGTCGAGGAGGAGCTCCACATCGTGGACGCGACCACAGGGGAGCTCGTCCAGAAGATCGAGGAGATAATGGGCCGCCTTCCTGACGAGTTGTGCGAGTTCGTCTCCTACGAGCTCTTCCAGTCCGTGATGGAGATCAAGACCCCCCCCTGCGCCACGGCGGCCGAGGCCGAGAGGCACCTGCGCGAGCTGCGCGGGCGCGTCGGGTCGTGGGCCGCTGCCTGCGAGGCCTCGCTCGCCTCGGCAGGCACCCACCCCTTCAGCCGCTACCGGGACCAGAAGGTGACCGACCAGGAGCGCTACAAGCGGGTAGTGCAGACGCTGCGCTGGGTCGCCCAGCGGGAGGTGATCTTCGGCCAGCACGTCCACGTGGCAGTCCCCGGTCCCGAGGAGTGCATCATCGCCCACAACCGCCTCGCCGAGCAGACGCCGCTCCTTTTGGCGCTCTCGGCGAACTCCCCGTTCTGGCAGGGCTTTGACACCGGCTTCGAGTCGAGCCGGGTGAAGATCTTCGAGACCTTCCCGCGCGCCGGCCTCCCCCCAGCCTTCCCGGACTACGAGGCCTTCGAGGGCTACGTGGACCTGATGGTCGAGTCAGGTGCCATGGAGGACTACACCTACTGCTGGTGGGACGTGAGGCCCCACGCCAAGATAGGGACCATAGAGCTTAGGGTCCTCGACTCCCAGACCAGCCTGAAGTACACCACGTCGCTGACCGCCCTCACCCAGTGCCTGGTCGCCAACATCCTGGAGGAGGTCGGGCCGCAGGTGCCCTACAACCGCGAGCTCGCCCTCGAGAACAAGTGGCGCGCCTCGCGCCACGGCATGAACGCTACCTTCTACGACGCCCAAGAGAGGACCTCCGTCCCCGCGCGGGAGCTGGCCCGCGACCTCGTCGAGCGGCTCAGGCCCCACGCCCAGGACTTAGGCTGCGAGCACGAGCTCGAAGGCGTCCTCGATATAGTAGAGGGCGGCACCGGCAGCCAGCGCCAGCGCGAGATCTACGAGCGGAGCGGCGACTTTCTGGAGGTCGTGGCCTTCCTCATAGAAGGGACCAGGCCCGCCCTCGCCGAGGAGCAGACCTAGGTATCAGGTCTTCGCTCTGCCTTAGGGTAGCGCTGTCGCTGTTGTCTTTCGCGTTTTTCGCCTGGAAGGCTACTGCGGCGCCCCACCTCGCCAGATTACGAGGCGGGCATAGAGTTCGAGGTTTCGCCTTTTCACCGTCTGAGCAGGAGGAGGCGTTGATTCTCTAAGGCCGGGATGCGCACCACGACTACCAGGTCTCGTAGGGGCCCGTGACGG
>JADDPU010000351.1 GCA_016781725.1 Rubrobacter sp.
CAGGTAGTCGACCTTTATGGCGAACCGGCGGCGAATGTCGTCGAGGAGCACCTGCGCCACCTTCGCCCGGGTCCCTGAGGTGGCGGTGAGAAGGGCCGGGTGGGCATCCTCCCACACATCCTCGGCCTCGCAGACCTCCTCGAGGGACTCGTAGGAAATCTTCAGCAGACCGCACTGCTCCAGGTTCGGAGAGGTTATGCGCCAGCCGCGCTCGAGGTCCCTGTAGACGCGGTAGCCCAGGACGTCTCTTAAAGCGCCCTCCGTGTCGCTCCTGGCCTTAAAACGCGCCAGGGAGTTGCTCGCGTACTGCTCGAAGGGCAGGCCGAGAGCGTCGAATACGGCCGGGGTCAACTCGTCGTGCGAGAGCCCGGCCTCCCCGGCTCCGGCGACGGCCCGGTGGAGGGCGGAGCGCAGTAAGCCTATCTCCACGAAGTCGTTGAAGTGGCCGGCCTGCAGGGAGGCGTCCTGGCGGTTGTCGGTGAAGGACAGGATCTTGCGGGCTTCCTTCCCAAGGTCCGTGGCTTCCTTCAGCCCCGAGATGGCCGAGAGGCTCAGGATCGTCGTGGCAGAACTCCGTCCTTCCGAGCCCAAAGAGCCCAGCTTGGTGAAGTCCGAGCGCAGGGTCATGGCGTAGGAGATGCCGCACGAGAGGCAGAACCTGAAAGGGGCCGGGAAGTAGTGGCCGTCTGTTCCCTCCGTGTCCTCCGTGCCGTCGGGGGCTACCGTTGTAGGCTGCGGGACGTACTTGCGCCGGTCCTTTCGCACCCGCTGCGCCCCACGGTGTTCTTCCTGCCAGTCGCTCGGCAGCCGCTCCCAGAACTCCTCCGTGTCTTCGGCTTCGCTGGGCCAGGGCTCGGTCGTGCTAAAGAACAGGAAGCCGGCTTCGCTCTCCCCGTCGTCGAAGGTGTCGGAGATACCCCGGGGACGGAACACCCGGCCGAAAGAGTCCGGATCCTGGTAGGCCCTGACCGGGTAGTACTCCTGGCCGCACTCCCGGCAGAAGGCGAGCGGCATCAGCACGCGGTCCCGATCTCCAGGAACGAACTGCTGGCCCTTGAGCGTGATGTAACGCTCCTGCTCTTCCTCGATGGAGGCGTAGACGGCATCACCGCGGCTCACGAACTGGTGGAGCCGGAAGGCGAAGGGCGGCCTGCCTACGCTCTCCTCTTGTGGTTCGCACTCGTAACCGGCGAGCAGGCCCTCCTGTATCGCCGAGGCGCACCGCTCCTCCGGCAGGCCTGTCAGCCCGGAGAGCCTCTTTGCGGCCCCTTGCGGGCCGGAGATGCTCACGGGCTGGGCTCGGACAAGGCGCCCGGTCCCCGGCTCGCCGGCAACACCGAAGGTGCTCTCTATCCAGACGGATAGGGGGTCGCTTATGAAGGCGTTATATTCTGTAGGCGGGGTGCGCCCTTCGTCCTCTATGCGGCTTGTCAGCTCTCCTAAGAACTCAGGGTCTTCGTGGTCTCTCTCGGGGGTGGCGCGCCTCAGCGTCTCGCCGATCACGTTCTCTGGGCTCACCTCGGCGCCGAAGAGCCGGGTTGCAACCTCGCTTATCTCGGCGCGCTGCTCCTCGTAGGTGCCGCTGCCGGCGATGGTCGCCGAGGTGCCGACGCACCTGAGGTCGTCGGCGGCCAACAGCTCGCGGACGCGCCGAATCAGGAACGCCACGTCCGCCCCCTGCCTACCGCGGTAGGTGTGGAGCTCGTCGAAGACGAGGAAACCCAAGTCTTGCGCCGCCCGCACCAGGCCCTGCTCGGCCGAGCGGGTGAGGATCAACTCAAGCATCACGTAGTTGGTCAGCAGGATGTCCGGTGGGTTGCCGATGATCCTCTGCCGCTCCTCATCGGACTCTTGGCCGGTGTAGCGGGCGAACGTCACAGGCCCTTGCCCGTCCGGGTAGCCGTACTTGAGGAACTTCTCGAGCTCCCCGGACTGGCTGTTCGCCAAGGCGTTCATGGGGTAGACGACGATGGCCTGTATGCCGCGCCCGGGGCCGCGCCTCAGGACGTGGTCGACCACCGGGACGATGTAGGCGAGGCTCTTGCCCGACCCCGTACCGGTCGTAAGGACGTAATTGTGGCCTGCGTGAGCCGTCCTGATCGCATCGGCCTGGTGACGGTGCAGCCTCAGGTCCTCTCCCGGGTCGTGACGCTCTCGTTTCCTGCGGAAGATCCTGGCGCACTCCTCGTGCAGGGTGCCCTCCGCGACCAGCTCGTCGATGGTTTCGCCCGCCTCGAAAGAGGGGTTGAGCTGTATGAGGGGGTCGGGCCAGAGCAGGCCCTCGCCGAGGCTATTGCGGACCTCCTCCTCGATCCGGTCGTCCTTGATGCGGATGAAGCTGCTTACATACGAGCCGTAGTCATCGACCAGTCTATGGCGTAGCCGAAAAACATCCAAAGGATTCCTTCCCCAACCCCTCCACACCGTTCAAAAGTGTGCCTGTAATCGTAGCATAGCGTCTATTATGGACGCGACGCGCCGACCGTAACGAGGGAAACCGACTACGGCATACAATCTATATTGCCTGAGGACAGTAAAGGAGGTCGTTCGTTGGCCAAGGTAGTGCTGTTCAGCACGTCCACGTGCTCCTGGTGCCGTAGGGCGAAGCGTTACTTCAAGGACCAGCGGGTGCCGTTCAAGGAGGTCAACATAGAGCGCGACCCTGATGCGGCGCGAGATATCGTCCGCAAGACGGGACAGATGGGTGTGCCGGTGATCAAGATCGGGAGCAGCTGGATCGTGGGCTTCGACAAGGAGCGCATCGAGAAGGAGTTGGCCCGCAAGCCCTCGTAAGCACCGGAGGTCCATAGCGCGCCCGATCGACCGCCGACGGCGCGCCCGGCCTCGGAAACGCCTCTGAGGCTTCCCCGCGCTGGCGCGGGCACGTACACGCGCGCCACGCCCACATGCGCGAGACCGACCCCGCTCTCATCCAGGGCACCTTGCGCCAATCCGAGCCGCTACCCGCACGCCAGGCACATGATTTCTCTGGACTGCGCCTTAGAGGCTCCGCCAATAGGCGAGTAGCATATGTATCAAGAAACAATGGAAAGGCTATTGAATCACTCTGAGAGCTGCCAAGTATGAAAAGTTGCTAGCCTATTGGCGGAAGCTCTTAGACTGTAACGGTGACGGAACACCCGGACGGCACCAAACTCCCCCACGCTCGCTTTCGCGGAAGGCCAAGAATGCGAGGTTCGCATTTTCCGTATAGGTTCTCGGGCCGGTTTTTTGTTTTCCCTTCGTCGGTCTTTCGCTGTCGGGGCGTACAGGCAGTGCGCTATAGACATGTTCGAAGCCGGGCCGACAACCTTCGAAGATCCTCCCTAAGGAGAAGACCGTTTCCCTTGACTTCTACGATTAAAGTTACTCACCTTACGCAGGAGGCAGGGTGTAGAGTTGGGGCATTATGAACAAAGATCTCCTCGAACTTTACTCCGACTACCTGCTGAGCTCATTCGGTCATGCGACCGCCACCGGCCTTTCGGCCATGACCGCCGGAGAACTCAGCCACGACAGGATCACCCGCTTCCTCGCCTCAGAAGAGATGGATTCCCGGGCTTTGTGGCGTCTGGTGAAACCGATGGTACGTCAAGTAGAGGGCGAGGAGGGAGTCCTGATCATCGACGACACCATCGAGGAGAAGCCCTACACCGACGAGAGCGATCTCGTCTGCTGGCACTAC
>JADDPU010000561.1 GCA_016781725.1 Rubrobacter sp.
GATATCGACCGAGTTGCGGCAGAAGCTGGGCATCGCTTACAGCCTCGAAGGCATGGGCAGCCTGGAGAACGCCCGGCATGACTAAGACAGCAGAGCTGCCACGCAAACAACGGGCAATCGCTGGCACCGAAGAAGAGCCCGGGCTCCTCCCGGAAGGTGGTGACTTATACTGTCCGTATGAAGCCCATATGCTTTATATCGGACTACGGTCTCACCGACGTGCTCGTTGGGACCTGCAAGGGCGTGATGAAGGGCGTCGCGCCGGGAGCTACCATAATAGACGTGACCCACACCGTCCCCGGGTTTGACGTTATCCGGGGCGCGGAGGCGCTGCGGCACGCCACCCGGTACATGCCCGAGGGCAGCGTCTACCTGGCGGTCGTAGACCCGGGGGACAAGACCAAGAGACGGGCACTCGCCGTCGAGGTTCAAAGCGGCGCCTACCTGGTCGGCCCGGACAATGGGATCCTCCTGCCCGCAGCCGAAGCTCTGGGCGGCATCGTGCGGGCCGTGCAGCTAACGAACCCTCGCTACCACGTGCAGCCCGTCTCCAGCGCCTTCCACGGCCGTGACGTGTTCTCCCCGGTGGCGGCCCACCTGGCCGCGGGAGCGGATCTCGGCGATCTGGGAGAAGGGATCTTGCCGGCCTCGATGGTTTTCCTCGACTTCCCCGGGTTCCGGCGAGAACCAGGCGGGGGCGTGGTGGCGGAGATAATCAATATCGATCGTTTCGGTAACGCCCGGCTCTCCGTCATGCAGGAAGACCTGAACCTCCCGTACGATACGCCCCTGGAGATCGGGGTCCGGGATGAGGTCATCGAGGCGAGGTACGTGGAGACCTTCGGGTCCGCAGAGGACGGTGACCTGGTCGCGGTGCCCGACTCCCACTGGCGCCTGAGCCTCGCCGTGAACAGGGGCAACGCCGCCCGGGCACTTCTGCTATCCGTCGGCGAAGAGGTCCGCCTCAAGCCTGCGGCGAGGACGGCCTGACGATGGATCTTCAGCATCCCGGCTCGTAAGCGCCGGCTGGAATCCGGCTCAATTCTGTGGGTGAGAGCTAACTTCGGCGTCGATCTTCTTCTCCAACCGGGAGTACTCCCGCGTCTTCCGGTCGAAGCGCACCGCGAGCTCGCGCTCCTTGAACGGGTACTTGCGGTAAACCTCCACCCGCCCTTCCTCCGCCTCGATCACGTTGTAGCAGGGGCGGGTGTTGCCCCTGAGGCGGAGGGTCGAGGCGGTCCCCGCGTTCACGATGAGCATATCCTCCAGCCTCCAGGAGTACGGCACGTGCTTGTGCCCCGAGAGCACGAGGTCCACCCTCGCCTCCACGAGCCTCTCCAGGACGTCACCGGCGTCGAAGACGATGTTGCGCTCGCGACCGGTTCCGGGAAGCGAGATGAGATGGTGGTGCACGACGAATACCTTGAGCTTGTCCCGGACACCGGAGAATGCCTTTTCGATGAACCCGTAGTGCTCCCGGCCCACCTGCCCGTCGTTGAGGTCAGGCTCTGAGGAGTCTACCGCCGCCAACACCACGTCGTCGAGGTCCATCAGCGACTGACGCTCCCCGAAGAGCCGCTCGAAGTGGACGTAGCCGACGTTGCGCGCGTCGTGGTTGCCGGGAATGACCATGACGTTCTCGCACTCGATGCGAGCGATGTATTCGGCGGCCTGCTCGAACTCTTCCCGGTAGCCCGCGTCGGTGAGATCTCCTGAAACCACGACCGCCGTCGGATTTGCACGGTTGACCTCGATGATCGTCCTGTCCAGAAGCTCGGGGATGAAGAGAGCATTGCCGCAGTGGATGTCGCTTATCTGGCATATGGTCAACAGGCCTTTACCCACGCTCTGCTCCGAATCCGGCCCCAGCCTGGATCATCCACGCTCCTTGTCGAACGGCCAAAGCTCAGCCCTCCTCAGCTCAGGCATCCTCTAACACCGCCAAAAAGCATTATAGCGGGCCTGTCGTTAAGGCTCTTCCAGCATAGGTTCGAGCGAGCTATTATCGTCCAGCTGCCTGCCACGGGCGAATGACCTGGCGTCTCTGACGCTCACCCCGACACCGCCTTACGACGGCAGATGCCACCTCGAAGCTAGACCAGGCAACTGCCAGAGAACCGGGCTCCCTCCGGATCCATCAGGCGCACCAGACCGTTTGTAGCATTTGAGATAAACAAGAAACAGTTTGATAACACGCCCCTGAATCGCGCCGAATCCCCTTGCGCGCCGTACAGGAGGTGCTAGATTGGTAGTTAGTAGGTGCAGTCGGCATATAGCGTAAGCGAGTGGGTTCGAGGGGAGGTGTGATGGCGATTTCTGATGCTCTGGCCGTTGCGAAAAGGGGAGGGTCTTTGGTGGTTCGTCGCGAGGTGGAGAGATCCCTCGGGCGGTTTCGTGCCGGGATCTGGCCGGTCGTGCAGACGGCCCTGGCGGCTACTCTGGCCTGGTCTGCGGCGGCGTTGATATTAGGACACGAGCAGCCCTTTGTGGCGTCGATAGCTGCGGTGATCTCGGTTGGCGCGGTGGCCGGGCAGACGCTCAAGCGCGCCGCGGAGTGGATCCTCGGGGTCGCCGTCGGGCTTGCGGTCGCGGACCTCATCATGCTCGCGATAGGCACGGGGCCGATCCAGACCGGGATCATAGTGGGCCTGGCGATGTCTGTTGCGCTTTTGATCCGGGGCGGGATTATGTTCTGGACCGAGGCAGGCGTCTCCGCCCTGCTCGTCTCTAATCTGGACCCCACGACCTACGGGGTATCGCCCGACAGGTTCCTGGAGGCGCTCGTTGGTGGCGGCGTGGCCCTGGCAGTAAGCGCAACCTTTCCGAGCAATCCGAGTTTACGCGCCAGGCAGGCGGCGCGGCCCGTCCTGGAAGACCTCGCCACCGCCCTCAGGGACGTGGCTGCCGCCCTGATCAGCGGGGACTTGGCGCTGGCCCAGGGAGCGCTCTCCGAAGCGCGGCGCGTGGACGCTCCCGTGGCGCGGCTGCGCGAGGAGATCGAAGGTGGGTATCAGATAGCGCGCTATGCTCCGCCGCGCATGCGACACCTAGATCGCCTGGGTTACTACGCCGTTGCCGCCGACCAGCTCGACCTCGCCGTACGCAACACCCGCGTGCTCGCCCGTGCCGCCGTTACGCTGGTGCGCGATAAAGGGGCAGCGCCGGTAGGCCTCGTCGAGGCGATCCTGGGGCTCGCCCTCGCGGTAGAAGCCCTCGCCGGGTACCTGGAGCAGCCGAATCACCCGATCGATGTCCGCGAGTTCGCGCTCGAGGCCGCGGGGGAAGCAACGGCGGTGCTCGAGACGAGCAACGACCTCGAGACCAGCGCGCTCGTCGCCCAGATCCGCTCGACGGCCACCGATCTGCTGCAAGCCGCCGGCATGGGCTCGGACGAAGCCCTCGAAGCACTCGGGCAGGCCTCACGCCTCGGGTCAAGGGCATGACCGTTGCCGGGATCCCACGAACTCCATGTCGGTACAACCTCCGAAAGGGAACGGTAGCCGGCAGCGAACCCTCAGCCAAATGAAAGCGGTCGATTTGAACATGCTCGCTATCTTCGGAACTTAGAAGTGTGGATCCAACATCCCAACGAAGAAGCTCTCCCGAGACTTCCAATAACCTCATACCCTGGATGTACGGCTTGCTGGGAGGCATGACGATAGAGACGCTCGTTATGGGCGTTTTCTTGGCGCGTTGGGTGGTCGGTCGAGCCTGAGTGGGCGCGCAGGACCAACAGACGC
>JADDPU010000235.1 GCA_016781725.1 Rubrobacter sp.
CGGATCGTGTTCTCTATGTCCTCGTCTTCGAGGCCGAACATCTCGATCCTGAGCCTGTGGGCTGTGATGACCTCGGGCTTTATGCGTACGGTCGTCGCCACACCGCTAGTTTAACAGTAGGTATTGGATTTTAGAGAGCCCACGGGCCGCCGGGTAGAGACCGGCGGCCCGCGGTGACAGGGAGTGCGTTAGCGGCGCTCTACTCTACGATGCCCGCCTGCTGCAGGTGCTCCGCGGCGACGTCCTCGGGGTCTTCCTTCTGGAGGTCTACCCGTCCGTTCAGCTGTTGCATCGTCTCGGCGTCCAGGGTCTCTGTGACGGAGTTGATGGTCTCTCTGGCGTCCGGGTTTTGTTTGAGGAAGTCGTTCCTCACGACGGGGGCCGGGTAGTAGAGCGGCCAGATCTGCTTGGTGTCTTCGAGGACCACCAACTGGTCCGAGGTGAGCTGACCATCGGTCAGGAACCCGACGCCCACTTGCGCCTCGCCCTCGGCGAGGCTCTTGTACCTCAGGCCGATGTCGTTAACGATCACGGTGTCCTTGAAGTTCTTGAAGCCCGGGTAGTTCTTCTCGACGTTGGGGCGGGCGTCCGCGCGGTTCTCGAACTCGGAGTAGGAGGCGAAGACGAGGTTCGGGGCGGCCTTCTCCAGGTCGGAGATGGTCTTCAGGCCGTATTCGTCGGCGGCGTCTTTGCGGACGACGATGCAGAAGTTGTTGTTGAAGTTCGCGTAGGGCAGCAGCGTGGCCGCCGGGTCGCGCTTTGCGTAGAGCTCCTTCGCCCTCTCATAGCTCGCGCTGGGCTCCTTGAAGCTGTTCAGGTTCTCAACCTTGAAGATCGAACCGAGCGAGGTGCCCGTGTATTCGGGGTACATGTCGATCTCGCCGCTTTGGAGCGCCTGGTCCGCTATCTGCTCGCTTCCGAGGTTGAGCTTCGTCTCAACCGTGTAGCCGTCGGCCTCCAACGCCTGGGCGTAGAGCTCGCCGAGGACGAACTGCTCGGTGAAGTTCTTGGACCCCACCGCTACGCTCTTGTCGCCGCCCTGGCTACCGCCACCGCCGGCACCGCCGCCGCAGGCCGCCAGGGAGAGGACGACCACCCCCACGGCCACCGCGCGGATCAATTTACCTGCTCTCACCCTTACCTCCTGGTTATCTGGTTCGCACGAATTCTCTTGCTGCGGGTCGGGGTTGGTCTTCGGGCCTAGTTCACTTCGCGCGCCTCACTTGCGCGATCTTCAGGCCCTTGGGGGTGAAGGCGCGTTCGAGGGCGCCGAAGCCGACCTCAGTGATGATGGCGAGCACCGCTACCGTGAGCGCCCCGGCTACGATAATCGAGTCCTGCCCCCTCTGGAAGCCTTCCACGATAAAGTCCCCGAGGCCGCCGCCGCCGATAAAGGTCGCGAGCGTCGCGCTCGCCACCACCTGCACGGCAGAGGTACGGACGCCGGCGAAGATCACCGGCGCCGCTATCGGGAGCTGGATGCGCCCCAGAATCTGGCTCCCCGAGAGCCCCATCCCCCGCGCCGCGTCCACGATCTGGGGGCTCACCTGTCGCAGGCCGGTGACGGCGTTGATGAGGATCGGCGGCACGGCGAGCAGCGCGAGCGCGACGAGCGCCGGCGCGAAGCCCAGGCCCAGGATCGGCAGCGCGAACGCGAGGATCGCCAGGGAAGGGACGGCGCGCCCGACATTAGCGAAGTTGATCGCCACGTTCGAGAGGACCGGAGAGCGGTTCACCAGGAGCGCGAGCGGCAGCGCTATCGCCAGCCCAGCGAGCAGACCGAGCGCGCTGAGCCAGATGTGGGTCGTGAGCTTCTCGACGAAATCCGGGCGCCCGAGGACCTCCAGCATGCCGTCCACGCTAACCACCCGCCTCTACGACGGAGGGATCGGGACGCGTATCGGCCCTTACCAAGGCGGGGCGGCGCGATCGGGTCCAGGGACTGAGCAGGCGTTGCACCTGGAGCAGGAGGAGGTCGGCCGCGATGGCGAGCAGAGTCGCCAGGAACGCCCCGACGATGATGCGGGTCGGGAAGTCCTGGCCGATGCCGCGGAAGATCAGGTCCCCCAGCCCCCCGGCGTTGATGTAGGCCGCGATGGTCGCGATGCCTATCATCGTCACGGTCGCGATGCGCACGCCGGCCACGATCACCGGCAGCGCGAGCGGCAGCTCGACCCCGAAGAGGATCTGGCGCTTCGTCAGCCCCATCCCGCGCGCCGCGTCCACCGTCTCGGCGGGCACGGAGTCTATCCCCGTCACCACGTTGCGGATGAGTACCAGCAGCGAGTACGCCACGAGTGCTATGATCGCCGGCGTCCGCCCGGTTCCCGTCAGCGGCACGAGCAGCCCGAAGAACGCCAGGCTCGGGACGGCGAACAACATCCCGGTGAAAAAGGTGACCGGCGCGTAGGCCCTCCGGTAGCGGGCGACCGCCACCCCCACCGGGAGCGCGATCAGGAGCGCGATCATCACCGAGACGAAGGAGAGAACGATGTGCTCGAAAAACGCCGGCAGTATCTCGTCGGTGATGTTCTCCCCGATCCACTCCCAGTCGAGAAGCGGCTGCTCTTCTTCTTCGACGTAGAAGTCCTGGAGCGCGAAGAGCGCGGCAGGGGTCGGGAGGCTACTCACGCGGCCCTACACCCGTGCCGGTGAGCGACTCTATGGCCTCTATGGTAAGGAGCCGCCTCTCGCCGTTCTTCTCCACGACGCCCCTCATGGAGCCGGCCCCGAGGAGCTCGGAGAGGGCGTCTCTTACGGTCAGCCGCCCGTCTATGACGGGCAGGCCGTCGGCCCCGTTAGCCGGCTCCAGGTTCATCTCCCCGACCCGCGTGAGCGCGAGGCGCTTGAGGACCCGGTCGGCCCCGACGAAGGAGGAGACGAACTCGGAGTTCGGGCTCGAGAGGATGTTCTCCGGGGTGTCGTACTGGGCGAGGACGCCCCCCTGCTTGAGGATGGCGATCTTGTCGCCCATCTTTATGGCCTCGTCTATGTCGTGGGTGACGAAGACTATGGTCTTCTTTATGTTCTGCTGGATGCGCAAGAACTCGTCCTGGAGCCTCTCGCGCGTGATGGGGTCGACAGCCCCGAAGGGTTCGTCCATGAGCATGATCGGGGGGTCGGCCGCCATCGCCCGGGCGACCCCGACGCGCTGCTGCTGGCCTCCTGAGAGCTCGGCCGGGTAGCGGGCCCTATAGTCGTTCGGGTCGAGGCCGACGAGCTCGAGCAGCTCGTCCACGCGCTCCCTTATGCGCCGCTTGTCCCAGCCGAGGAGGCCTGGCACGGTGGCTATGTTGTCGGCGATGGTTCGGTGGGGGAAGAGCCCTATCTGCTGGATGGCGTAGCCGATCTTGCGCCTGAGCTGCGTGCCGCTCATCGAGGTGTTCTTCTGGCCGTCGATGAGGATCTCCCCGTCGGTGGGCTCTATGAGACGGTTGATCATCCTCATAGTCGTGGTCTTGCCGCACCCCGAAGGGCCAACCAGCACGCAGACTTCCCCGTCGAGGACCTCGAAGGAGAGGTCGTTGACCACCGAGGTGTCCGTGCCGGGGTAGGTCTTGCTGACCTCTTTAAACTCGATCATGGGCGCTCCCGCCGAGCCAGAGCTTTAGACCGCCCCAACGGGCCTCCGGTACTCCCCTGTTCACGTACACCACTACCCCATTTCGTTCAGGCGGACGATTGATAAAAGTATAGAGCATTCTTCGCCGCAGCGTGCAAGCATGCCGCAAACATACACTT
>JADDPU010000506.1:0-3495 GCA_016781725.1 Rubrobacter sp.
GGCTACGTGGTGCGGGGCTCCTCGGCGGGGGTGGCCTCGCGGATCTCCCGCTCTATGTTGCTGATACCGGTGTTGGCGCGGACGTAGATCTCGTCGTAGGAGGTCTGTATCCCCTCGCGCATCTCCCTCTCGGCCGCCGTGCCGCTCAGTTTGGTGCCGACGTAGCAGGCGATGAAGCCCAGCGGCACGGAGACGATGGCCGGCGCCGTAAGGGGGAAGATGGCGTTGTCGCCGAGGATGGTCGGGCTCAGGATCACGAGGCCCACCGAGCTTATGAGGCCGGTGAGCATGCCGGCGATCGCCCCGGCCGTATTGAACCCCCTCCAGAAGAT
Source organism: Rubrobacter sp. (assembly GCA_016781725.1). GTDB lineage: Bacteria > Actinomycetota > Rubrobacteria > Rubrobacterales > Rubrobacteraceae > Rubrobacter_D. The sequence continues at coordinate 333 of JADDPU010000506.1, forward strand.
GAGGAGCAGGATCACGGGTACGTTCGCGCTCGCGGCGACGGCGAAGGCCAAGGCCACGAGGAAGGCGACGTTCTGCCCCTGCAGGAGCAGGGCGAGAATTATCGCGGCTACCGCGATGCCCGCCGACGTGAAGCGGGCGGCCCGGAACTGCTCCTGCTCGGTCGCCTCGCCGCCCCGGATAACGTTCGTGTAGAAGTCGTGGGCGAAGGCGCCGGAGGCCGCGATGACGAGCCCGGCGACCACGGCCACGATAGTCGCGAAGGCGACCGCCGAGATAAAGGCCAGGAAGATCGGGCCGCCCAGGGCCTCGGCGAGCAGCGGGGCCGCGAGGTTACCGCCCGGATCGGCCTGCTCGATCCGGTCCCGTCCCACGATGAGCGCCGCGCCGTAGCCGAGGATCGGGGTCAGGAGGTAGAAGCCGCCGATGATCCAGGTCGCCACGATTATCGAGCGGCGGGCCGCTTTGGCGTCGGGGACGGTGAGGAACCGGATCAGGATGTGCGGCAGCCCCGCGGTCCCCAGAACCAGCGCGATGTTCAGCGAGATGGAGTCGAGACCCGCCGTCAGACCGCTCGGCGCGGCCGGTATGACCGCCTCGCGGCCGATGTCCGACTGGACGGCGTTGAAGAGGGCGATCGGGTTGAAGCCGAACTGGGCGAGCACGGCCAGGGAGAGGCCGATGGAGCCCAGGATCAAGAGCACCGCCTTGATGATCTGGATCCAGGTCGTGGCTATCATCCCGCCGGCGACGACGTAGACGGTCATCAGGACCCCGACGATTATGATCGCCAGGTTGAAGTCGATGGGCAAGAGGAGGCTTATGAGGGCGCCCGCGCCGATGAGCTGCGCGATCATGTAGAACATGCTGATCGCCACGGTGTTGAGCGCCGACGCCGAGCGGACCGCGCGGGTGTTGAAGCGCGCCGTCAGGGCGTCCCCGACGGTGTACTTGCCGAGGTTCCTCAAGGGTTCGGCCACCAGCAGGAGCACCGTCAGGTACGCCACGAGGAACCCTATCGACAGGTAGAAGCCCGAGAAACCGCTCAGGGCGATGGCACCCGCGATCCCCAGGAACGACGCCGCCGAGAGGTAGTCGCCGGCGATGGCGAGCCCGTTCTGCCAGCCCTTGATCTCGCCCCCCGCCACGTAGTGGTGGCTGGTGTCGACGTTCCTCTTCGAGGCCCAATAGGTGACGACGAGCGTGACCCCGATGATCAGGACGAAAAAGACAAAGGCAATGATGTCTTCGCGGCTCATGCGCTGCTCCCCCTCGGAACCTCGGTCTCGGCCGCCTCATGGCGCGCCCGGTCTATTATCCCGTCCCACTTGTTCGCCTGGTTGATGTAAAGGTGCATCAGTATCCACGTCATCGCGAACTGGGCGAAGGCGTAGGCGTAGGCCCCGCTGATCGCTCCGATGACCTGGAAGTTCAAGACCGTGGTGAACGCCGCCAGGACCGGCAAGCCGAAGTAGAAGATGAGGAAGAAGATCGTAGCCGGTATGATGAACGCCTTCTTTCTCTTCATGAGGTCCTCGAACGCGCTCGTCCGCTCAATGCGGATCCATTCCTCTTCCCTGGTCACGAAAGCTCCTTTCTCCGCGGTTTCCCTGACCTATTGGATTTAGCACTATATTCGGTAGGACTTAACTGGTCAAGCATATATAAGCCCCGGTCCGCGCCCCCGTAGAGCCCCCCGGATCGCCGACCGGGGAGCTCGAGGAGCGACCGTCTCTGGGCCTCTCGGTACACCTTGTGAGGCTAGCCGCCGGAACCCCCGGCGGGGGCCGTACCCTCCGGGGTGGTAGCGGTTCTCTCTTTCTCCGGAGCCCTCGGCGGGCGCACGATAAACGCGACGACCGCGCTGGCGAGCATGATCCCCGCGATGATGTAGAAGGCGAGGGTGTAGCTCTGGGTGGTGTCGAGGATGTAGGAGATCAGGAGCGGCCCGAGCACGCCGCCGAAGCCCCAGGCCGTCAGCATCAGCCCGTAGATCTTGCCGACGTTCGTGGGGCCGAAGTAGTCCGCCGCGAAGGCCGGCATCGTCCCGAAGCCGCCGCCGTAGCAGGAGACTATGATGAAGGCGAGTACGGCCAGCAAGAAGTACACGCCGACCAGCGGCAGCAGGAAGAAGAGCACTGCCTGAAGCAGGAACATCGTGAAGAAGACCCACTTCCTGCCGATCGCGTCCGAGAGCCACGCCCAGAGGAACCGGCCGATGGCGTTGGCGACCGAGATGATGCTGACCAGACCGGCGGCGACGACAGCGCCGACCCCGGCGATCTCCTGGGCCATCGGCGCGGCCTCCACGATGATCGAGATGCCGGCGGTCACGTTCAGGAACAGCAGCGCCCACAGCGCGAACCACTGCCAGGTCTTGATGGCACCGCCGAGGTCGTATTCGATCCCCGAACGGCCGGCCTGCTCCGTCGCGTCGGGCTCCCAGCCCGCCGGTTTCCAGCCCGGCGGCGGGTTCTTGATGAATAGCGCCGCGCCCACGACCATGACCAGGTAGATGATGCCGAGGACGGCGAAGGTGGTGAACACCCCCAGCGATGCGACGAGCGCCTTGGCTATGAACGCCGTCACGAAGGCACCACCGCCGAAACCCGCCACCGCGACGCCCGTGATAAAGCCCCGCTTGTCGGGGAACCACTTGATGAGCGTCGCGACCGGAACTATGTAGCCGAGCCCGATCCCCACGCCCGCGAGCAGGCCGTAGGTCAGGTAGAGTAACGTGAGGCTGTTGTCGGCGAAGCTCGCCAGAAAGATCCCGAGGCCGTAGAGCACCCCTGCGGTGAGGGCCACGAGGCGAGGCCCCGACTGGCCCATCCACAGACCACCCGCAAAGGCCGCGAACCCGAGGGTCAGGATCGTGATGCTGAACGTCGTGTTGACGGCGGTCACCGAGGTGCCATACTGCTCGGTCAGCGGCTCGCGGAACACGCTCCAGGCGTAGACCGCCCCGAGCGCGACCTGCATCACCACGCCCGCTATAGCTATTACCACCCGATTGCCCGCACCAGAAGCGCTGGCTGCCTGACTCGCCATTTAACTCCTCCTATATGTAGGGTCGCCTAGGGTCGTCCCTAAGCGCACGCACCGGCAGGTATACCCCCCCATAACCGGCTAACCTCCACACCCCTTTATGTACCCCTTATGCCC
>JADDPU010000188.1:0-3152 GCA_016781725.1 Rubrobacter sp.
AGCTCGCGGGCGTGCTCCCCGGAGCGCAGGGAAGCCCCAAGCGCACGCTGGCGTCTCCACTCCCAGTACCTGTCGACGAAGCTCATCGCCGCCTCCCGCGTGTTCCCCGATTAGAGCGCCCATCTCTCCCGACCGGGGACGCCGGAAGCCCAAAAACGCTCCTCGGGCACCATACCTTCAGGCTATCGCCACGGACGGCCACGCTGAGGCCGCGTCCTGTCAGGAGACCGAGCAGGTTCACCCGCGAGGAGGTGGCCGCGTTACCGACGACCACGAGCTCGACCTCGGAGCCTGGCCTTTCGTCGAGGAGGCTTTCGACCTTGTTCGGCACGGCAAGATGCTCGTCGTGGTCCGCGTCGTCGAGGTGCAGGAAGATCCGGTGCCGGTCGCCTCCCCGGGTATGCGCCCCTGCGGGCTCCTCCCGGACGGTGACGCGCCCGACCCGCAACCCGTCCACGCTCTCCACGCGGAGCCCGCGGTTTCCGACCCGGACCTCGTCGCCCACCTCCGGCGGGTGGCCTAGAAGGTCTAGCACAAGGCCGCCGACGGTGTCGAAGCCCTCGGCCTCGAAGCCCGGCCCCAAAGCGTCGCCGACCTCCCGCAGCCTGGTGCGCCCCTCGACGGCGTAGGAGCCGTCCGGCAGTCTACGGACCATGGGTTCCTCCTCGTCGAACTCGTCGCGGATCTCGCCGACGATCTCCTCCAAGATGTCCTCTACGGTGATGATTCCCTCAAACGATCCCCATTCGTCTATGACCACCGCCAGGTGGACGTTGCGCCGCCTGAACTCGGCCAGGACGTCCTCCAGCAGCCGGTTCTCCGGGACGGTTACGAAGGGGCGCATCAGGTCCCGGGCCGTGATGTCGGCCCGGAAGCTCTGGGCCTCCTCGGCGGCTCTGAGGACGTCCTTCGCGTGTACGACGCCCGCGATCCTGCCCGGGTCGCCGTCCTCGTGCAGCGGGTAGCGGGTGTGGTTACCCGCGGCGACCACCCGTGCCAGCTCCGAAAGGGGCGTTCCCGCCGGCAGCGTGGCCACGTCCGGACGCGGGGTCATCGCCTCGCGCACCATTCTCTCACCGAGCTCGAAGATGCCTTCGAGCATCGCCCTGTCGCTCTTCTCGAGGGCGCCCTGGCCGCCCGACCGGGCGATGATCATGCGCACCTCCTCCTCGGTGTGGATCTCTCCCTTCTCGGAGGCGGGCGGGAGGCCGAACGCCCTGACGATAGCGTTGCCCGTCCCATTGAACACGACCATCAGGGGCAGAAAGAGGTAGTAGAAAACCCTCATAAAAGGCGCTATGAAAAGCGAGCCGCCCTCGGGGCGCTGGATGCCGACGCTCTTTGGTACAAGCTCCCCGAGGATCACGTGCAGGGAAGTTATTATCAGGAAGCCTATGGCGAAGGCGGCGGCGTGGATGAGACCCGCCGGTAGGACCGCCCCGAGCAAAGGCTCGATGAGGCTCGCGATGGCCGGCTCCCCCAAAGCCCCAAGGCTCAGGGATGAGATCGTGATCCCCAGCTGGCACACCGCGAGGTAGGCGTCGAGCCTCCTCGTCGCTTCCCGGACTAGAGGGGCCGAGGTCCGGCCCTCGTTCACGAGCCGCTCCACCTGGGTGCCCCGGATGGTGGCGAACGAGAACTCGGCCAGCACGAACAGGCCGTTGAGGCCCACGAAGAACAGCGCGGCGAACAGCATAAAGCCCGAGAGGAACACACCGTCCACCGCTACCGCTTCCTAATCGGTCGTTTGCTGCTCCTCATAGTCATCGCCTTTTCCTCCCGATTCGACATACCGATTAGCTCAAGATCACGTCGTCGGTGGGCGTTTGAAGGATCAGGCGCAGGCGCGGTTTGTCGCCACGCCGGACGAGCATGCCGATGCCCAAAGCGTCGTAGACCTCTTGCACCTTCTGGGCTTCGGGGTGATGGACGGTGAAGTCGGCGATGCGGGAGCCGGAGGTGGCCGCAAGCTCTCCGGAGTCGTCGCGCGACCTCCACTCGACCACGGAGGGGATGTGGGGCGCCGCCTCCGCGCCGATGGCGCCGACCCGGTACTCGTAACCTCCGTTGAGGACGTGGTTCGTGTCGCTGAAGGGGTACCCGGCGCGCACGGCATCCCGGAGGTAGGCCCCGAAGTCGCGCACGCCCATCACCCAGAATAGGAGCCGGGGTCCAGGCAGGGCCGCCGCGCGAGCCCCGATCCCCTCCAGCTCGCCCTCGAAGGTGGGGTTCGGACCTATGACCTCCAGGAACTGCCTCCCGCCCAGACTCAATCGGGCGCTCACGAAAGAACGCCCCGCCCCGGCGAACACCTCGCCCGCGAAGGGACGGATGCCCGTCAGCGACTCAACGTAATCGAGCCCCTTCTCGATCTCGGGAACTCCCAAAACGACGTGGTCGACCAGGGTGCCGTCGGGCTGGCGGACTATGAGCGGGTGTGTGATTTCCTTTCCTTCTTGCCGAGTTTGCCTGTGTGGGCGAGCTCCCGCACCAAGCGCGGCACCGGCGGCTCCCCTCCTTGCTTGTGGTACGCCCGCTCGCGGGAACGCCGCGCGGGCAGCTCCTTCTCGCGTTCTTGTGGAGGAGCGGGTTTCAAATCCTGACTACCCTGCCGCCCTCAACCCTCACGGGTATCTCGGGCAGCGGCGCGGTGGCGGGACCGTTCAGGACCTCGGCTCCGTTGGCCGGGTCGAAGACCGAGCCGTGGCACGGGCAGGCGAGCTTGCCGTCCTTGTAGGCAACCGTGCACGCCTGGTGCGTGCAGACCGCGGAGTACGCCGCGAACTCCCCATCCTCCAGGTGCACCAGGACGCTCTGCTGCCCGGTCTCGGCGTCGGTGAAAGGGAAAGCGGTATTGGCCGCCACCTCGGACTCTTTGGCAATAGCCTGTCCCTCACCGATTTTGGGGCCACCCTCTGCGGCGCTCCCTCCGGCCGCCTCGCCTCCTTCGTTCTCGGCGGAGCTCCCGCCGCCCCCACAAGAAGCGGCCAAGGCGGAAGCCGCGACCGGGCCCAATCCCAGGATCGCACCCAGGCGGATGAAGCCACGCCGGGTTACAATCCCCTCCTCCAAAGGCTCTAAGGGTCCTCCTCTCACACGCTCACCAGTAGGGCCGTCGCGTACATGATCCCTATGCCGGCCGTGAGCCCGCC
>JADDPU010000188.1:3252-3677 GCA_016781725.1 Rubrobacter sp.
ACGGCCAGGAGGACGGTGGAGAGGAGGTTCGAGTAGGCGAAGCCCCCGATCCAGGTCCCCAGGATGGCCGGGCCCCCTCCGATGAGCGCCAGCCAGGCGAAGTGGAAAAGCTTCGGCCTCTCTTTGAGGATGGGTGCTGCGATGCCGACGCCCTCCGTGATGTTGTGCAGGGTGAACCCGACGATCAGGAACGCCCCCAGGGCCGTCTCGCCGAGGGCGAACGCCGCCCCGATGGCCAGCCCCTCCCCGAGGTTGTGCAGGCCTATCCCGAGGGCTATGCGGTAGGAGGTCGAGAGCCGGCTCGCCTCCTCGCGTCCGCGCCGGAACAAACGCTCGGCCCCCAGGAGCCCGAGCAGGGTCAGCAGGGAGACCATGATCACCAGCGGTATCCCCGAGAAGGCCCCCGGCAGCTCGACGGCCACCTC
>JADDPU010000341.1 GCA_016781725.1 Rubrobacter sp.
CCTGCCGCTAACGGTCATGCCCCTGGGGCGGCGCGTCACTGCCCGACTCGACAGTCCCCCTGGTATCACTTGTAGCGCCTTATCAGGCGAAGGTAACCGTGCCAGTTCCAGTACCGGCCCGGGTCGATGTGGCAGGACACGCCGCCGCCAGCGCCGGGGCATCCAGGGACCTGGTGGTGGCCGATGATGTGACGCCGGTCGACCGGGATGTTGTATCGCCTGCACAGGTAGGCGGAGAGACGCGCCGAGGAATGGTACATCCTCCTGGTGAAGGATCTCGGGTTGCCGACAAAGCCGGCGTGCTCTATGCCGATGCTCTGCTTGTTGGTGGTCCACCACCCGGCGTGCCAGCCGATGTCCTCGTTGCGCACGCACTGGGCCACCCGACCCCTCCTGCTTACCACGTAATGGGCGGAGGCGTTCGCCCTGCGGTCCTGGAACCAGTTTATGGTGCCAGAGAAGGACCCTTGGGCCACGTGCACGACAATCTTGTCGATCCTCGCCGCACCCCGGTTTGCGTTGGTGTAGTTACCGTAGTAGGCCGGTCTCCAGGAGGCTCTCCCATAGTCGGCGCGGCCCCTGGTGGTCGGGACCTGGGGGACCTCCACGCCCTCCTGCGCCGGCAACTCGAGCCGCTCCCCGGTCGAGATGGTCAACGCCGCCCCGGCCCTTAGCGTCTCGTAGACCTCGACGGCGTAGAGCCCGGTGCCACCGTACTCGGCCACCGCTGCCTGCCAGCCGTCAAGGTCCTTCGGTTTGCTCTTGCCCACGATGTCCGAGAGCACCGCGGCGCCGCCCCGCACGTTCGCAGCCCGGTTGTTCTTGAGCACCTGCGCCGAGAGGCCCGTCAGGCGCGCCGCCCTGCCCAGAGTGTTACGTGTGGGGGTCTGCAGGAGCTGCATGATGCCGTAGGCGCCGCGGCCGTGAAGGTCGCCCTCGACGTATGGGCTGGCGTCAGGAGGGGGCATCTCCCAAAGGGTGTTCACGTAACCCATTGCCAGGAGCAGCTCGACGGGGACCCTGGTCTCTTTGGCCGCGGCCGCGAACTCGGCCTTCAGCGACGAACCCGTCCGGGCCAGGGCCACGCCGCCCGCGGTTCCGAGCAGGGCAACTCCGGTCAGGCCGGCCCCACCCAACCTCAGGAAGTCGCGGCGGTCCATGCCAGAACTCGAACCCGGCGTGGGTGGCACCCCAAAACACGATGTACACATGTCCCCTCCTCCAGTAGCTACGCGTCACATGCTACTAGCAAAGCGCGCACGGATCAAACACGCACGACGAAGCTCCGGGGCCTCCCGGCGTGGGACCCCGATCCCGCGTCGCCTGCGGGATTCCCTCCGCCAGACACGCAAGCTAGATCGGCTTTGGATCGCGCTCGGAGGTCGGGGACTTCGTGGGAAGGCGCTCGAGGAAGATCTGGCAGCCCCACGTTGACGCGGGATACGGAAGGATTATGCTCTCGGGCAGAAGCCGTCCCTCGGGACGGCCCGGTCACCGACGCAGGAGGTACGGGTTGCCAGTCAATCAGACAGAGATCGAGACGTACACCATAGACGAGACGATACGGGTACCCGTCCTACTCAGGGACGAGGAGGGCGTCGGGCACGTGAGGGCCGTCTTCCGGCGTTTGCGTCGACCCGGAAACCTGGGGCCCAGGGGGCTCGACCCCGACGACACGCTGGAGCTGCGTGGGAACGGTCGAGGGCAGAAGCAAACCACGGTGGAGACCACGCTCAAGGTGCGAGACGAGCACGAGCCCGGCGACTACCTGTGCGTGGCCATCCAGGCCTACGACTCCGGCGGTAACATGGCGATGATAAAGAACCCCACGCCAGCCAGGATCTTCCGCATCGTGGACCTGGGCAAGAAGGACGACCGCAAGACGGAGTTCCTGGGCTGGGGAGAGGGTTAGTCGCCCACGCGGTTACCGGATCATCCCCTAGACTCCTACCCGGCCCCCGACGACGGGGCGGGTCTCTGCCGGCGACGTGACTGTCAATACGTGGGGCTGGAATCGTCCGAGCGGACCCTGAGGTTCACCACCGGTACGGGCACGAAGGGGTCCGAGTAACCGCCCTCGGGCGACCAGGTTCTCTCCGGGCAACCGGCCACACCGACGAAGTAGCCCTCTTCGGTGTGGGCCACCTCCATACAAGCCTTCTCCCCGGGCTCGGCGTATATTGTGTAGTTGCCGTTGAGCCAGAAGCGCCACTGGTGGTCCACGAACATCGCCCACGGCACCACGAAGCCCCCTGCGCCCGGAACTCAGCTCGCGAATCCGGACCTCCCCGGTGACGGTCGGCAGCCCCCACCAGCACGGCGGGCCCGGGTACCACTCGGTCGCCGCCACGCCGCCCTCCGCGTAGCCGAACCAGCAGTCGAGGAACGTCACATCCGGCCCCGCACGTCTACACCTTTATCCTCATGCGACCACGCCTTTCCCCACCATCAGCATAGCGCTTCTGCGTACCTGGTTCCACCGGAGGAGCCGAGGGGACGGGATGGCCTACCTGATCCGGTCGTTCACCGGGTAGCGCCGAGTTACAGCTAACCTAAGCGTCAGCTTCCGTTCCCGGCACACCAAGATCATGCTCATCAACAAGGTCCACCCCGAGGCCGCCCGAGAGGTCCTCGGCCACAACAGCGTTCTCTCTGGTCCCGGACACCTACTCGCACCTCATCCCCGGAAGGCACGAGACAGTGATGCGGGCCATGGAGGATGTCTTCTGGAATAGAAGGTCCGATGCGCTTCTACGTGCAGGGAAACATTCCTGGCTCTTGCGAAAGCAGATCCAACGAGCGCGAAGGAGAGAGAAAGGTGGCGGCGGTTGCTATAGCAACACCTCGAGAAAGGGATGAGGACGATTGCCCGCCGCCAGGTGAGATCCTATCCCACTTCAGTTTGCCGTACAAGGAGCCGGAGAGACTCGGGTGGTCATAGCACGGGAGCCGGGCCCGACGCTGTCGCGGCACATATCCGCCGTCGCCTGCGAGGTGTTGGACGACACCAACCGCTGATCCGAGCCCTGCTGCGCACGGAGGCGGCACCGAAAGCGGGAGGAGCGGCGTGAGCGCTCCTCAGAAGTCGAGATACCCCCGCTTCCTCAGCGAGTCCCAGTCGGCGAACTCCTTGCAGAAGGCGAAGCGGCCATCCTTGAAGCGAAAGACGTCAAGCTCCTCGTCGTACACGAACTCGGAGCCGCCTTTCTCGGCGAGGTACGTCTCGACTTCGCACAGGTTCTCGGCGAGAAGGGCCGTCTCCGGCGGGTCGTCGGGGTTTTTGTCGCGGAGGTTCATGAGCAGTGCCTGCACCTTAGCGCCATCGAGGCGGGCAGGCATCTGCCAGGCGGCCATTTTTCGGGAGTCGTCCGAGCACGCGGAGACCCTCACCCGAGGTCACGCCGCACGCTCCCAGGCTCACCTGCGCTACAATACTCCCCATGGCAGGCCAGCATCCCGGGTACGTGCAGGAGCTCCTGGGCCAGGCAAACATTTCCATAACCCTCGATACCTACTCGCACGTCATCGAGGGCATGGATGGCGGGCCCGGGGACACTGTGGACGAGGCCCCGTGAGGTCCTATTGCGGCCGCACGGCTGCCATCGGGGTTTACGGTCCCGCCCCGCCGCGGAAACTACCGCCTAAATAGGCCGAATGCGCCCGTAGCTCAGGGGACAGAGCAGCGGACTTCTAATCCGCCGGTCGCAG
>JADDPU010000068.1 GCA_016781725.1 Rubrobacter sp.
GCTCAGGGCTTCGAGACGGGCGTTCAGATCGTCCAGAGAGGCGTTCAGGTCGTTCGCCCGGGTTGGGTTCGCGCTGTCTATCGAGACCCGGACTACCTTGGCCCTGAGGGAGAGGAACTCCTCGAAGGTGTCGGAGATCTCCGCGTCGGCCGCGTCTATCCTCTGTTCCAGTTCGCGGAGGTTCTCCCTTGTGGCCTCCGCGGAAGCGCCGGCGTTGCTCCGCAGGTCGCTGGCGGCCTCGGCGGCCTTCTCCCGGCCGCGGGCGACGTCCACCAGGCGGTCTGCCGCCGCGTGCAACCTTGGGAGCGAACCCTCGAGTACCGCGCGGGTTACGTCGTCGGACTCCTCGATAGCGGTGACTACCTTGCGGTAGACGACCAGGGTGGCCTCTACCTTCTGCCGGGTCTCCCCGCGGGGGAGCCAGCGGGCACGCCGCTCGGGAGAGAGGTCGGCGTTCTTTACAGGGCCCGGCGACGGTAGCGGAACCCCGCTCCTCTGGAGGATGCTGCGCTGGAAGAAGGGGTCCCTCGCGGCCAGGGTGACCAGGACGGCGTAAGTCGCCAGGGTGACGGGTATAAGCCACCAGGAGGAGAGGCTGACGGCGAAGAGGACCGCCCCTATCGCGAGCACTAGGACGTTTAGCGGACGAAGGGCGGCAGCCCGCCTCATGCGGCCCCGCTCCTCCGGCGAGAGGCTCGCTCCCCGGCTCGCCGGCAGGCCGGTAGCCGGGTTCCGGCGCTCAGGCACCTAGATCTCTTTGAGGGAGCTCTCCGGGCAGATCCGGCGGCGGGATCAGGCGCACCCTCCCGCCGATCCCCAGCGCGAGCGCCTGGGCGGCGTTGCCCTTGTTTATGGCGAGGCTCAGACGCCAGTGGGAGTCGGGGACTAGCACCAGCTCGCCCGCCTTGGCCGACCCGAAGGTCTCCACGTAGCGGACCGACATCCTCCCGTCTCCTACGTCTACCTTCAGGTCGTCGCCGTACTCGAGCCCAGACTCCTCTTGTGAGACGGAGAGCCTGGCGTTGCCGAAGCGATCTATGGAGATGATGCGGGTGACCAGACCTTCCCCGGCGTCGGCGAGTGTTCCGGGAGGGTCGAGCCGCACCAGGGAAGCGGGGTCCACCGCCTCCCCGAGCCCCGAGAGCTCGGCCCCGGCCGCGAGGTGGGCCGCGATGGGGGCGAAGACGTCGCGGCCGTGGAAGGTGTTGGAGATGGGTTTCAGGTGGTAGCGCTCGTCGGTCAGCGCAACGGCCTCGAGGATGCCGCCCAGAGACTCCGCCGCCGGGACGAGTAGCCCGTTGTCGGGACCTACCAGCAGCGCCCCGCCCCCGGCCCGCAGCGCGACCTTCCACCTCCCCGTGCCGACCCCGGGGTCGACCACCGCCAGGTACACGGTGTCGGCGGGCATGTAGCGGGTGGCGTGCTGCAGGGCCTCAGCCCCCGCCTCAACCGCGAAGGTGGGCACCTCGTGCGTGAGATCCACGATGGAAACCCCCGGCGCGATACCGAGCATGACACCCTTGCACGTGCCGACGAAGTCGTCGGCGAGACCGAAATCCGATAGGAAGCACACGGGCCTCATAGCGTTAGTATAAAGCGTCAGCCGCCCTCGAAGAACGTAGTCCCGGCGATGTGCCCTCTCTACACCTCCGGACTCCGCCCCAAACCTCCCCAAACAAGCGGCGGTGCCCGGTGCAGACCGGCGGCAACCTTGCAGACTTCCCAAACAAACCATCCCCCTTGCCGGTAGGCCAGCGCTCCGTAGAAGCCCCAGACCAGATTCTCGGCACCCCATCACCCCCTCCAAGAAAGCTCTCGTTACCGCAACCACACGCCCTTTGCCCTCCACGCGCGCCACCAGGGTTCGAACGACCAACCACCACGGGCATACCCCGACATTAAACCAACCTAACCTTCTACTAATGGTTTATGTAAGATTCGTATCAGATTATTGTTTTGGTTTAGACTCAATATGTTGTGCTGGCTGGAGTGGGGTAGGGAACATGTCGTGCGTGTACGTTGCCTGAGAGCCGTTTTTGGCTTAGGTATAAGGATTGTCGAGAGTTGCAGGGTCTCTGGCGGGGTGCTAATTTCTTCGGCAAGCGGTTCCCGGCGACCCGGGGCTCGGTTTAAAGCTTGGGTTGAGGCGCGGGAACCGCGACGGGCCTCACCGGCGGGGAGGGGTGGTGGGGTCCGGCGCTAAAAGCCCCTCGTGGGGAGGGGCTGATCGGGCGTCCCGGCAATGCGTTGTCGGGGCGCCTCTTTTTCCGGGTTTCAGGTATCAGGCTACAGGAACAATGCGGTGGGAGTGTGGGCGCCGTGCGGCGACGCTGTCCGGGGCGCCTTACCTGACGGCTGATACCTATTCGAAGATCGGGCCTGCCGTGCTGGTGTAGGCGGTCAGCCAGTGGAGGTCCTCTTCGGTAAAGGGCTCTGTGGAGTTTCGGGTCGCGTAGACGACGCCGACGGCGCGTTCGTCGCGGAGAATAGGGACGGCGAGGGAGTTGGTCCAGCGGGCGTTGGTGCGGGCCTGGGGGAGTCGGCGGGGGCCTGTGACGGTGAGGGTGGGCTGGGTAGTCTTGGTGACCAGCTCGATCACGCCCCGGTCCGTCGCGGAGAGCTCGTAGGGGGGACGTTGGCCCGAGAGGGCGAGGTCTGGGACCCGGACCAGGGCCACCCTATCCGCCTTGAGCTCGCGCCTGATGCCTTCTGCCACCTGTTCTTTCGACGCCCCCGGGTCGAGGTTCTTCGGCCCCGACGGACGGAAGACCAGCCTCGAGGAGAGGAGAAAGTTCACGCTCGTGCCGGCGACTATGCCGAGAAGGTTGAAGATAGCGTAGTAAGGAAAGGCGTCCGAGACGTACTTCACTAGCGGGTACCAGACTGCGAAGTTAGCCCCGATGCCCATGACGGCGACCGGGTAGGCCAGGGCGCCGCGCAGAAAGAAGTGGATCCTGCTTGAGTGCCGGATGTCCCGCCAGGTGAACGCGTTGTTCAGCAGGAAGTTGCTCAGGATGGAGAGCCCGACGGCGAACATCCAGGCTATGACCTTGTGCGCGTCGAAGTACTCGGCGAGCACCACCAGGGTGACCATGTTGACCAGCACCCCCGACGTCCCGACCAGCGCGAACTTCCAGAAGCGTCCCGCGGAGGGCACGTACCAGAGCAGGCTCAGTATGTGCGTCAGGTACTCGAACCCCTGCCGCATGCTCGCCTTCGAGACCCCGGCGTTGCGGGCCCTGAAGTGGAACGGGGCCTCGACCACCTTGAGCTCCGGGGCGCAGACCAGTATCTCGAGCAGTATCTTGAACCCCGTTGGCCTGAACTGGATGCCCGAGATGGCCTCGTTGCGCACCAGAAAGAACCCGGCCATGGGATCGCTGGTCTTGCGCGCCTCCTTGAAGACGAGCTGGGAGAGGTACTTGCTCCCCACGGAGACGGCCCGCCGCATCCGACCGGAGAGCCCTTCGTAGCCGCCGCCCCGCGCGTAGCGGCTCGCCACCACCACGTCGGCACCGGTGCGGCGCGCGATCTCTAGCATCTCGCGCACCTTCTCTGGGGGGTGCTGGAGGTCGGCATCCATCACGCAGGTAAACTCGCTGGCGTCCGAGAAGCGCTCCATCCCTGTCGTAACCGCCGTGGAGAGGCCACCCTCCCGCTCGCTCCCCTCCCGGTGCACCAGGAAGATCCGGCCGT
>JADDPU010000576.1 GCA_016781725.1 Rubrobacter sp.
TCGTGCGCTCCGCGGAGCTGTCGATGTACCGAGCCAGGAGGGAAGGTAAGGCCTCGTATACGATCGCTGATTCGGACGGCTGAGAGGGCCGGGCTCGTCTGATCGGAGGGACGAGGGTGTGGCTGGTGGACCGGAGAAGAGAGAGGAGCAAGCATATCGCCCGCGACGCGCACGAAAACCCACGGCGCCTCTTCATGGTCGACGTGTTCGAGACGCTGCCCCATGAGGAGTTGACTGCCCTGGCCGGGCTGTGCAAGCCAGCCGAGTACGGGGTCGGGGAGGAGATCTTTCATCCCCAGACGGAGAGCGACAGGGTGTTCGTGCTCGAGCAGGGCCGGGTGCGGATCTACAGGACGGGACCGCGAGGGCAGGAGATCACCCTGACCGTGCTGGATGGCGGCACGATCTTCGGTAGGCTAGGCTTCGGCAACCGCGAGCAGGGCGCGCACGCGCAGGCCCTGGAGGCCTCGATAGTGTGCACCCTAGGCCGGGAGGAGTTGGAGGGGCTCGTGAGGAGGCGGCCTGAAGTGGGTTTGAGGATCGCGAGCCTCGCCGACGAGCGATTGGCCCTGAGCGAGGACCGGGCCACGGATCTGGCCCACAAAGAGGTGCCGGGGCGACTGGCGAGTCTCCTCTTGAGGCTCCTTGAGAGCGAGGGCGTCGTAACGCCCCGCGGTCGCGAGATAACCACCCGCTACACCCACCAGCAGATCGCGAGCATGATCGGCGCCAACCGCGAGGCGGTGACGCGGGCGTTCGGTTTGCTGCGCGAGATCGGTGCCGTGGAGGCCCACCGCCGCCACTACCGAGTCACCGACCTCGCGGCCCTGGAGCACGTCGCGGTGACCCACTGGCGAAGGGGCTCGGCGGTCAACGGTGTCGGGTGAGCTCCTGTGAGCGACCAGCCGTAGAGCCCGAGATCCGGCGCCCCGCTGGGCAGGATCACTCGTCTCTCCGAATCTAGGTTAGCTTCCGCGCGTCATTGGTCCGAGAGGCCCGGGATCTGGCCGTTGCGGAAGGCGTCGACGAAAAGCCGGTGGTCGTCGCGGGCGGTCTCGGAGTAGCCCATGCCGAAGTCCACCATCTCCTTGGCGAACTCCTCCTCCTTGCCGGCGATAGCCTCGATGATCTCGTCCTCGGTCTGGAAGCCGACTATCTCTGGGTCGGAGTCTTTGTCCGCGACGCAGTGCACCTTGGCCGTCGCCCTACCGAGGTAGTCGAGCACCGGCGCCATCTGCTCGGGCTCGGTGAGGTCCGACCAGTCGAGGTCCTCGACGTAGGGCGAGAGCTCGGAGACCACGAAGCCGACCCCGTCGACCTCGGTGTAGCCGAGCCAGGGGTCGGCGTGGGCCTGCAGCGCCCGCTGGGAGACCGCGGTGCGGTGCCCGTGGTGCTTGAAGTAGCGCTCGATGCGCTCGTCGTGCACGATCCTGCTCGGAGCGGCGACGTTACCCTGCTTCATCGAGAGCACCACGTCGTTCTCCAGGGCCTGGGTTGGCCCCTCAACCAGGACGTTGTATGCCGGGAGCCCGGCCGAGCCGATGCCAAAGCCCTTGCGGCCTACGATGTCCTTCACCTGATAGGTCAGGCTGCGGAAGCGCTTCGCCTCGGGGATCGTCTCGAGATAAGCCTCGAAGGCGGCCCGCACCTTGTCCCTTTCGGCGTCGTCGAGCTCGCGGACCCCGGAGCCGCGCCTGAACCGCCGCTCGAAACGCTCGTCGACCAGGGTCATCCTGTCGAGCAGGTCCACGCGGGTGTTCAGCCGGGTCTCGAGCAGGACCCCCTGGATCTCCCCGTCCGTGGTCTCGAGCCTCAGCGAGTACTCGTGGTCGCGGTCGCTCTCTACAAAGTAGCGCACCTGCTCCACGTAGGCCCTGACGTACCTCTCGATCAGGTGCGCGATGTCGGGATCCGAGATGGCCTTGGTCCAAGCCAGCAGGGCCACGCTCGCTACCATCCGCTTGATGTCCCAGGTGAAGTGGCCGAGGTAGGCCTCGTCGAAGTCGTTGACGTCGAAGACGAACACCCCGCCGCCGTCCATGTAGGTGCCGAAGTTCTCGGCGTGCAAATCACCCTGGATCCAGACGCGGCTTGTGCGCTCGTCCGCCCAGCGGTCCTCCTTCCGCTCCATGTCAGCGTAGAACAGGCACGCGCTGCCACGATAGAAGGCGAAGGGGCCCGCGGCCATCTTCCGGAACTTCTGACGAAACGCATCGGGGTCGGCGACCATGAGGTCGGAGAAAGCGTCGACCAGGACGTCGACTATCTTTTTCTGCCTTCCTTCGGGGGACCCGGGCTGGCGCACCGGGTCTACGGTTCCGGTCATGGGGCTCCTTTCATAGCAGGAGAACGTCGGCTCTTTTCGATCCCTGAGTATGATGCCATCAGGTCAGGAGCGGCGCATCCGAGGCGGGTCTATCGGAGCGGCCTCAATCCTCTGACTGCGAACGATCCCGGAGCGCGAGGATGAGGGCCGCCGCGAGGAGTCCTGAGCACGCAGAGAAGGACCAGTAGAACCCGATAGCAGAGATCACGAACCCGAACGCGAAGGCCCCGATCCCCGTACCGGCATCGAAGGCCGCGTTCCAGAGCGTGCTCCCAAGCCCGAACTCCGCTTTGGAGACGCGCTTCATCATCAAGATGAGCGTGGCGTTCTGGAGCATCCCGAACCCGATCCCAAACAGCACCGCCCCGACCACGAGGACCACGCCGCCGAGCGGGAGACCGGCCACCCCGAGCGCGCAGACGAGGAGCCCAGGGGCGAGCAGGAGGCGCGGGTCCCTGCGGTCGCCGAACCGTCCTGCCCACCAGCGGCTGGCCGTGGAGGTAACCCCGATCAGGAGCAGCGCGCTCGCCGCTGAGAACACCCCGGAGCCGGGCACCGCCAGCGGCAGGAAGGTGACGACCACGCCCCCGGCCATCGTCGTGGTCGCGAACAAGAGAAAGATACGTCGCAGCGGGGCCCGCCGGAGCCCCGCGAAGAAACCGCCGCCCTCCACTCCCTGCCCCGGCGGCGCGGCCGACCGGATACCGAGGATTACACCGAGCCCCAAGAGCGGGGCGGCGCCTCCGAGCGTGAGGACCAGCTCGTAGCCGAACCTGTCTACCATCCAGAGGCCCAGCGAGTTGCAGAAGATGGTGGGCAGGGTGATGGCGACGCCGAGCAGACCGAGGGCCTCTCCCCGGCGGCCGGGCGGCGCGAGTTCCACTATGAGGGCGGCGAACACGACCGTGACAATCCCGAACCCGACGCCCCGCACCAGCGTGATCGCCAGTATCGGGGCGACGGTCTTGGCGTAGGCGTAGAAGAAGGCAGGGACCCCGAGGAAGAGCAGCCCGCCGACGAGGGTTCGCGGGTAGCCGTAGCGACCGAGGACGCGGGGCATCTGGATCTGGGCTAGCACCGTCGAGAGCATGAAGGCCGCAGTAGCGAGACCGGCGCCGGCGCTGCCGCCCCCCGCCTCCTCCGCGTAGAGCGGCACGACGGAGAGCAGCAACTGGAAGCCGGAGAGGGCGCAGAAGGCTACGAGGGTCAGCAGGGCTACCGGACGGGTGAGCAGCACCTCCTGCTCCGGAGCCCCGGCCGCTTGTGTACGGTTGCTCACCCGCATACTGTAATCGCAGAAGCCCCCGGCGTCCTTCGCGGGCTCGCGCGCGGTCTCGCTGATGCTGCTCCTCG
>JADDPU010000491.1 GCA_016781725.1 Rubrobacter sp.
GAGGACACTCGGAATTCCCCGTTCCCACCAAGAAGGTGCACACGTTGGCTAGCTATTCTACAGTAGTTCGACTCTAGGTTTCTTGCTTCCATGGTCCAAGTAGTCAATGTTGCGCGACCTATTCCGCCCAGTTACATTGTGGGTGGCGGCACAGAGAGCTAGGTGAGGGAGGGGTTACGTGGATTACGGTACCGGATCAGAACCGGGTAATTTGGGCAATCAGTCTAGAGGGTTTTTCGGGTCGCTATTTGACTTCTCTTTCCGCAGCTTCGTTACGGGACGGATTATAGGAGTTCTCTATATTATCTCCATCGTCCTTATCGCTATCTATGCAATCGTCTTCATTATCGCTGCCTTCAGCCAGTCAGCGGCCTTCGGCGCGATAACACTCCTCATCCTCGCACCGCTATTCTTCTTCCTGGCAATAATTTACGTACGCGTTTTACTCGAACTCGCTATCGTCTTATTTAGGATCGCGGAGAACACTTCCGAGATGGTGCGACAGGGTAGGCAGGGATAGCAGATTCCCTGGGGCTTGGTCCACCGAGAACGGTAAGCGCCTGTTAGTCACTTGCTTGTTCGATCGTTATACTGTCTACGTTCTATAGCGAAGGGGGTTGGCGCGTGGCGCAGACAGTTACTCTCATACCCGGCGACGGGATTGGACCTGACCTCACCGACTCCGTGAAGGAGGTAATCGGGGCGCTCGACGTCGACGTCGAGTGGGAGATAGCCGAGGCTGGCGAGACGGTCATGGAGAGGGAGGGGACGCCGCTCCCGGAGTCCGTGCTCGAGTCCATCCGCCGCAACAAGGTAGCCTTGAAGGGCCCTCTGACCACGCCGGTAGGTACCGGGTTCCGCTCGGTGAACGTGGCGCTGCGCAAGGAGCTCGACCTCTACGGCAACATCAGGCCGAGCCTGAGCCTCCCCGGCGTCGAGACGCCGCACCAGAACATCGACCTGGTCATCTACCGCGAGAACACCGAGGATCTCTACGCCGGGGTGGAGCACACCGTCGGCAAGCACGCCGCGGAGTCCATCAAGATCATCACCCGCGAGGGCACGGAGCGCATCTGCCGCATGGCGTTCGAGCGCTCCAAGGAGCAGGGCCGCAAGCACATCACCGTCGTCCACAAGGCGAACATCATGAAGTACACGGACGGGCTCTTCCGCGACGTCTTCTTCGAGGTCTCCAAGGACTACGAGAACGACTTCGAGGAGATAGACGACCGCATAGTGGACAACATGTGTATGCAGCTCGTCATGAAGCCTAACCTCTACGACGTGCTGGTCTGCCCGAACCTCTACGGCGACATCCTCTCTGACCTGTGCGCCGGCCTCACGGGGGGCCTCGGCGTCGCCCCCGGGGCGAATATAGGGGAGGAGATCGCGGTCTTCGAGCCGGTCCACGGCTCCGCGCCGAAGTACGCGGGGCAGAACCGGGCGAACCCGCTCGCGACGCTGCTCTCGGCGAAGAACATGCTGATCCACCTGGGCCACGCCGAGGAGGCGGAGCGGATGCAGGCGGGGATCGAGGCAGCCCTCAAGGACCCCGAGACGCGCACCAAGGACCTCGGCGGCACCGCCGGCACCAGGGAGTTCACCCAGGCCATCGTCGCGAACCTCTAGTGGGCGCGGATCGGAGGTCGACGCGCGGCCGGGTTGCCGGCGGCGACAGGGTGGCGCGCGAACGTTCGGCCCCGCGGCGCTCACGCTCTAGGGTAAGAACGCCTCTGCGCGGACACGGGTAGGAGGACTGACGCCCGGTGCGGATCGCGTTCGTCACCGAGACCTTTTTGCCGGCGACGGACGGTATCGTAACGCGGCTGCGTTCGACGATAGACGAGTTGACCCGGATGGGGGACGAGATGATAGTCATCGCTCCCAAGTACGGGTACGGTCCCGGCTCCTACTCGGGGACCCCCATCTACCGCGTCTCCAGCGTGCCTTTTCCTCCTTACCCGCAGATCAAACTGGCCCCCTTGACGCCGCACGTGGGGCGGACGCTACGCGCCTTCGGCCCTGACGTCATACACGTGGTCAACCCGTTCGTTCTCGGCACGGGCGGCATTTTCTACGCCAGCCGCCTGGGCACGCCCCTGGTTGCCTCCTACCACACTAATGTAACTACCTACGCCCGGTTCTACGGGCTCGGGATCGGCGAGAGGGCGGGCCGCTGGTGGACGCGAACGTTGCACAACAGGGCGCGCATCAACCTCTGCACCTCCGAGGCCACGCGCGGCTACCTGCTGAGCGAGGGCATAGAGCGGGTCCACCTCTGGCCCCAGGGGGTGGACGCCAGGCGTTTTCATCCGAACCACTTCTCGAAGGACTGGCGCGTCAGGCTCTCGGGCGGGAAGCCCGACGATAAGCTCTTGCTCTACGTCGGACGCCTCGCTCCGGAGAAGGGCATCGGAGGCTTGAAGGCTGTCTTGGAGGAGTTGCCGGGCTTCCGGTTGGCCGTGGTCGGCGACGGGCCAGCGCGCAGGGATCTGGAGTGGGAGTTCGCCGATACCCCTACCGTCTTCACGGGGGTCCGCAAGGGCAGGGACCTCGCTGCGGCCTACGCCTCGGCCGACGCCTTCGTGTTCCCCTCGACCACGGAGACGCTGGGGCTCTCGATGCTGGAGGCCCTGGCCTCCGGCCTACCGGTGGTCGCGGCCCGCACCGGGGCGAGCGCCGAGGTGGTGAGCGAGGGTGAGAACGGTCTGCTCTACGAGCCCGACTCTCCAGTCTCCCTCGTCGCAGCCGTCCGCAAGCTCTTCTCCGATGAAGACTACCGCTCGTCGCTCGCGCGCCAGGCGCGCCTCTCCGCCGAGAAGCGCGACTGGGAGAACGCGACCAGGACCCTTCGAGGTTACTACGAGCAGGCCGTCGGGGCGGCGTGAGCGAGGGCAAATCCAAGCTCAAGAGCGGGAGCATCCGGTTCTCCAAGTTCTCGGTAGTCGGGCTCTCAAACGCCGCGGTGGATATCGGGGTGTTCAACCTGTTCCTGTGGTTGCGACCTACGCGCGAGGTCTACCTGCTCGTGGTCTTCAACGGCATCGCGCTGGTCCTGGCGAACACCAACAGCTACGTGTGGAACACGCTGTGGACCTTCAGGGGAAGGGCTGAGCACGACCTCAGGCAGGGCGTGCTCTTCGTGCTGCAGGCGCTCGTCAACATCGGGGTGAGCAACGCCCTGTTCTGGGCCCTGGTTCGCCCCATCATCGTCAACACCGAGATACCGACCTACCTAGCAGGCAACGTCGCCAAGCTCGCCTCGGTCCTGGTCGCCTCCGTCATCGGCTTTTTCATCCTGCGCTACGTGGTTTTCTCCCGCAAGCGGTGGTTCAAGGGGCGCTTGTAAGAGCGCCGGCCCCGTGCTAGATTATTGCCTAGCGCGGAAGTAGCTCAGTTGGTAGAGCATCACCTTGCCATGGTGAGGGTCGCGGGTTCGAATCCCGTCTTCCGCTCTGGCCGCGGGGCGTAGCGGTGCCGCTGGCGGCATGGCCGAGTGGTTAGGCAAGGGTCTGCAAAACCCTGCACCCCGGTTCGATTCCGGGTGCCGCCTCTCGGGGTGGCGATGGCCGTCTGGGTGAAGGTACGGGCGATTAGCTCAGGGGGAGAGCGCTTCCTTGACACGGAAGAGGTCAGTGGTTCGAATCCACTATCGCCCACCACG
>JADDPU010000517.1 GCA_016781725.1 Rubrobacter sp.
CGGGCCGTCATCTCCGCGCTGGAAGACCGGTACTTTTGCATCGCCCCCGACCTGCCCGGTCACGGGGCCTCGCTCGGCCTGCCGCCCGGCTCGTACACCATCGAGGGAGCCGCCGGGGCGGTGATCGGGGTCCTCGCCGAGCTCGGCGCCGGCAGCGCGGCGATAGCCGGTTACTCGATGGGCGGGAGGCTCGCGCTGTACCTCGCGCTGCGCCACCCGGGGCGGTGCTCCGGGCTCTTTCTGGAGTCCGCCTCGCCCGGGCTGGAGAGCGCAGCGGAGCGGGCCGTGCGGCGCGCGGCCGACGAGGAGCTAGCGCGGCGCCTGGAGTCCGGAGGTTTCGAGGAGTTCCTGGAAGGCTGGTACCGCCAACCGCTCTTCTCGTCGCTGGCGCGCGACCAAGAACTGTTGCGGCGGACCATCGAGGCGCGGCGTCGGAACGACCCCGAGGAGCTCGCGCGGGCGCTGCGAGGGATGGGGACGGGAGCGCAACCGTCCCTGTGGGGAGAGCTGCCCGGTCTCGTCGTCCCGGCGCTCGCCGTCGCGGGGGAACTCGACGAGAAGTTCGTGGCCGTCGCGCGCCGTATGACCGGGGCGACCCCGAACGTGCGCGCCGCCGTGGTCTCCGGCGCGGGGCACAACGTCCGCGCCGAGGCCCCCGAGGCGTACCTCGGTTTGCTGAGAGGGTCTCTAAGCTCTCCCTGACGCGAGGCGGCCCGGCTCCGGTCGGAGAACTACCCCGAAGACTCCCGGATCTGATAATATGATTCAATGGTGTCAGCGAGCGATTAGGTAGCGACCATGCACGAAACCCGTTCGGTGACGGAGATTGCGCGTCACTTCGCCGACTACATCAACAGGGTGGCTTACCGTGGCGAGCGTTTCGTGCTCGTGCGCGGCAGCAAGCCCGTTGCCGAGCTTGGGCCCTTGCCCGCGGGCAGGCGTCTGGCCGAGTTGCCTGGTCTACTCGGTTCCTTGCCCAGGTTATCGGAGACAGAGGCCAAAGAGTTTACCGCCGATCTCGCCTCCGCGAAGGCGACGCTTGACGCGGTCGAGGTTCGGGACCCGTGGGCGTCCTGATCGACGCCAGTTTTCTTATCGACCACGAACGCGGGCGCGTAAGACTGGAGCCGTACCTCGCTGGAAGGGAGGACGAGGAGTTCTTCCTTTCGGTCGTTACCGCGAGCGAACTGCTCCACGGTGTCCACCGCGCCGGGGATCCAAACGTTCGTGCGCGACGCTCGGCGTTCGTGGAGGCTGTGTTGGATCGGTTTCCACTGCTTCCTGTAGACCTGGCTACAGCCCGCGCGCACGCGCAGCTCTGGGCCGCGCTGACGGCGGAAGGCAGGATTATCGGTCCTCATGACCTGTGGCTCGCGGCCACGTGCCTGGCGCACGGGCTCACGATGGTCACCGCCAACGTGCGGGAGTTCGCGCGGGTTCCCGGCCTCGACATAGAGTCCTGGGCCGGCGAGCGATGAGCCTGCCTGGAGCGCCGGACTATCCTGCTCGATGCAAGACCCTTCCGAGCACCTATAATCTCCGCCATGACTGACATAGCCTGGGAAAAAGCCGGAGAGTTCGAGGACATCAAGTACCACAAGGCGCAGGGGATCGCCAAGATCACCATAAACCGTCCCGAGGTGCGCAACGCCTTCCGTCCGCTGACGGTTATCGAGATGCAGCGGGCCCTCGAGGACGCCCGCGAGGACTACGAGACGGGGGTCATCATCCTGACCGGGGAGGGACCGGACGCTTTCTGCTCCGGTGGAGACCAGAAGGTGCGCGGAGACGCCGGATACCTCGAAGACCCCCAAAACCCGCGCCGTACCCCGGGCGGCGGGTCGGTCGGACGCTTCCACGTAACGGACCTGCACGTCCAGATCCGGCGTTGCCCCAAGCCCGTCGTCGCCATGGTGGCCGGGTACGCCGTCGGCGGCGGCCACGTCCTGCACGTGGTCTGCGACCTTACCATCGCCGCGGACAACGCGAAGTTCGGGCAGGTCGGCCCGAAGGTCGGCAGCTTCGACGGCGGATTTGGGGCCTCCGTCCTCACCCAGCTCGTCGGGCCGAAGAGGGCGAAGGAGATCTGGTTTCTCTGCCGGATGTACTCGGCCGAGGAGGCGCTGCAAATGGGGCTCGTCAACCGGGTAGTGCCGCTCGCCGAGCTCGAGGAGGAGACTGTCCGCTGGTGCCGGGAGATGCTGAACCGCTCGCCCTTCGCGCTCCGGCTGCTGAAGGCGAGCTTCCACGCCCACGAGGACGGCTTCGCCGGCATCCAGCAGCTCGCCCACGACGCGAACCTCCTCTTCTACGGTAGCGAGGAGGCCCAGGAAGGCCGCGACGCCTACAAGGAGAAGCGCAGGCCGGACTTCTCGAAGTTCCCCCACCGTCCCTAGAGGAGCCGGTGGCGAAGTCGGCAGCGTGAGGCTAGAGAGCTTCGACCTCTACCGCTACAGGCTTCCGCTGACCTCGCCCCTAAAACTCAAAGGCGCGACGCTTGACCACCGCGAGGGCCTCCTGCTGAGGCTGGCCAGCGACGACGGGTCGGAAGGGTGGGGCGAGACTGCCCCCCTCGCCGGATTCAGCCGCGAGGGGTTGGAGGAGGCCGCTACACCCCTGCGTGGGCTGGCCGGGGTTATGATGGATCTCGAGGCCACGGGAGACTGGATCGACCCGGAAGGGGCTCTCGCCTCAGAGCTCGATCGGCTGGACGCCGCACCGTCCGTCCGGTTCGGGCTCGAGCTGGCCCTCTGGAACCTGTACGCGGCCTCCACCGGCACGACGTTGCCCGGCTTGATCTCTTACCGTCCGAGGCCGACGGTGCCGGTAAACGGGCTTCTCTCGGGTACACCGGAGGATATCCTCGGGGAGAGCCGTCGCATGAGGAACGCTGGTTACAGCTGCGTCAAGGTAAAGGTCGGCGGACGGGCCGTCGCCGAGGACGTCCGGCTCGTCCGCGCGCTCGGTGAGGAGCTCGGTGATGCCGTCTCCCTGCGTCTGGACGCGAACCGGGCGTGGGCCTTCGAGGAGGCCGCCGAGTTCGTGCGCGCCGTGGCCGGCGTGCGCTTCGAGTACGTCGAGGAGCCGCTCGCCGACTCCGCCCGGCTTCCCGAGCTCGTAGAGAGATTTGGTGTGCCGGTGGCGCTCGACGAGTCGCTGGTCGGGCTCGAGCCCCATGCCCTGGAGGAGCACCGGTACGCGCGGGCCGTCGTGCTCAAGCCGACGCTGCTAGGCGGCATCTCGCTGACGCTGCGGCTGGCGAGTAGGGCGCTCCGACTCGGTATGACGCCGGTCGTCAGCTCCGCCTACGAGGGTGGCGTCGGGACGGCGGCCCTGGTAGCGCTGGCCGCCGGTATCGGGGCCCGGGCCGTGCCCGCGGGCCTTGACACCTACAGCAGGCTGGCCGCGGACGTTCTGGTCTCGCCGTTGGGCCTGCCGGCCCCTAACGTAAGGGTCCGGGAGGTTATAGACGCTTCACGGGAGATAGACGTCCTCAGGTTGGAGGAGACCTAGGTTCCGTCCGAAAGCTGCG
>JADDPU010000107.1 GCA_016781725.1 Rubrobacter sp.
CCGAGGCTCACAGCCCCGGCAAAGACCATCGACAACGACAGACGGGTCAACCCTGCTCCTCTCCGCGCCAACCTCTTCGCTCCGGACGCCCCCGGACGATACACCCGGTCGCGTAACACGAGACCCCGGTCATCCCTCGACCAGAAGATCGGGACGTTTACCCCGTGTACAACGCCCGCCCCCTAACGGTTCCAGAGACCCTCAGCGCACCGACCCGGCGAGCCGGATCGTCTCGCGCTGCGGGAGGCCGGACTCGAGGCGGAGAGTTCCCTCGATACCGTATCGGAAGCGCATCTCAACAGCCGACGCCCCCGGCGAGAACCGGGGGCGTCGGGTTGGCGGCGAAACTCGAGACCGCTAGACCATCAACAACACGGGGTTCTCGAGGGTCTTCTTGACCTCGGCCATGTAGAGGGCGCCGTCGCGGCCGTTGGCGATGCGGTGGTCGGCCGAGAGGGTCAGCTTCATAAACTGCGCTGGCACGACCTCGCCGTTCTCGTCGTAGGCCGGGCGCCTATCGATGCTGGAGACGGCGATTATGGCGGCCTGCGGCGGGTTGATGATGGCGGTGAAGCTCTCGACGCCGAACATGCCCATGTTAGAGACCGTGATCGTGCCGCCCTGGTACTCGTCGGGCTTGAGGCCCCCCTCGCGCGCCCTGCCGGCCAGGTCCTTGGACTCCCGCGAGATAGCCGCAAGGCCCTTGCTGCCGATGTCCCGGATCACCGGCGTTATGAGGCCCTGGTCGAGGGCCACGGCCATCGCCATGTCGACGGTCTCGTGCAGCTCGACGCCCTTGCTGGTGTAGAGGGCGTTGAGGTTGGGGTAGTTCCTCAAGGCAACCGCGCACGCCTTCATGACGAAGTCGTTGACGGAGAGCTTGAGACCCTCCGCCTCGAGCTGCGCGTTGAGCTGCTTGCGCAGGGCCATCGCCGCGTCGATCCTGACCTCGACGGTGGCGTAGAAGTGCGGGATGTTCTGCTTGGCCTCGGTCATCCGCTCGCCGATGACCCGCATCATCCGGGTCGGCTCGACGAGCTGCGTCCCCGGCGCCCCGGTCGGCTCGGGCAGGTGCGCCGCCTGGAAGCCCTGCTGGGATGCCTGCTGGGGCTGGACCTCGGGCTGCCCGTCGGGCTGCTCGGCCGCGCCGTCCTCCTGGGTCCTTTGGGCAGTGCCGCTCTCCATCGCGGCCCGCACGTCGCGCTCGACGATGCGCCCGGCGGGGCCCGACCCTTCTATCTTCGACAGGTCGAGGTTGTTCTCCCGCGCCAGGCGGCGCACGATCGGGGAGGCCCGGAACTGCCCGTCCGCCCGGCCATCGGCCCGGCCGTCGGCCTGCTCATCAGAGGTCTCCTCGGGAGCCTCGGTCTCAGTGGCGGTCTGGGCCTGGGCTTCGCCGCCGTCCCCTCCGTCCTCCTGCGCGGCCTCGGCGGACGCGCCGCCGTCGCGCTCGGGGACTTCCTCACCTTCGCCGGCTATAAAGGCTATAGCCTCGCCGACCGGGACGTCCTGGCCCTCGCTCGCGATGAGCTGGGCGAGGGTGCCTGAGTCCTCGGCCTCGAGCTCCATCGTGACCTTGTCGGTCTCGATCTCGGCTATCGGGTCCCCCGGGGAGACCTCCTCGCCCTCGCTTTTCAGCCACTTGAGGAGGGTGCCCTCCTCCATCGCGTCGCCCATCTTGGGCATGATCACTTCAGGCACTTTATCTCTCCTCTATGTACAGCGCCCGACGGGCCGCGTTCGTCACCTGCTTCTCGCTCGGGAAGGCCGCAAGCTCCAGGTTGCGCGCGTAAGGGGCCGGCACCTCGGCCCCGCTCACCCGCTGGACGGGCGCGTCCAGGTAGTCGAAGGCCCCCTCCTGGATGATCGCCGCAACCTCGCTTGCCACCCCGAACCACCGCCACTGCTCCTGCACCGTCACGGCCCTGTGCGTCTTCTGGACCGACTGGACTATGGTTTCTTCGTCGAAGGGTCTTATGGACCTTACGTCTATGACCTCGGCGCTCACGCCGTCCTCTTCCTCCAACGTGCCGGCAGCCCGCAGGCACAAATTGACCTGCCGGCCGTAGGCGATGAGCGTAACGTCCGAGCCCTCGCGGGCAACGCGGGCCTTGCCGAAGGGGATGGCGTTGTCCCCCTCCTCGACCTCCCCCTTGGTGCCGTAGAGCGCGCCGGCCTCGAGGAAGATCACGGGGTTCGGGTCCCTTATGGCGGTGATCATCATGCCCTTCACGTCGTTCGGCGTGACGGGCGAGACTACCTTGAGGCCTGGGAAGTGGCCGTACATGTTCTCGAGAGAGTGGGTGTGCTGGGCGGAGAGCTGCACGCCGCCGCCGTTCGGGCCGCGGATCACCAGGGGCACCTGGACTTGGCCGCCTGAGAAGTAGCGGACCTTGGCGGCGTGCTGGATGATCTGGTCAGAGGCCAGAAACGAGAAGTTCCAGGTCATCATCTCGACGACGGGCTTCATCCCCATCATCGCCATCCCGACGGCAGCCCCGGTGAAGCCGAGCTCGCTTATCGGGGTGTCTATGACCCTTTTGGGACCGTACTGGTCTATGAGGCCGTCGGTTATGAGGTGGGTGCCCCCGTAGACGCCGATGTCCTCGCCCATGAGGACTACCGACTCGTCCTGGTCCATCTCGTGGACCATCCCCTCGCGCAAGGCCTCGCGGTAGGTCTTGGTCTCCGCCACGGCTCTACTCCTCCCCCAGGTACTCGTCAGCACCTGCGTAGACGTCTGTGTAGAGCTCCTCTATGGGCGGCTCCTCGCTCTCGTCGGCGAACCTGACTGCCTCCTGCACGCGCTCCTTGGCCTCGCCCCTTATCTCCTCGAGCTTGTCCTCGTCGAGCGCGCCGTTATCTAGCAGCTTGTGCTCTAGGAGCCCGATCGGGTCGCGCTTGCGCCACTCGTTGACCTCTTCTTTGGTGCGGTACTTCTCGAAGAAGTCGGCCGCACCGTGGGAGACGGTCCTGTAGGTTAGGGCCTCGATGGCGTAGGGCTTGCCCGTCTCGCGCACCTGCTCGGTGAGCCGGTCGGCCGCCTCCATGACGGCCTCGAGCTCCATGCCGTCTACCTTCTCGTTCTCGATGCCGTAGGCGTTGAACTTGGCGGCGAGGTCGGTCATAGCCGTAGTGCGCTCGACGCTAGTGCCCATCCCGTACTGGTTGTTCTCGATGATAAAGAGGCAGGGGCACATGCCGTCCTTGCCCCAGAGGCCCGCGAGGTTGGCCGCCTCGTGGAAGGCGCCGTTGGAGATCGAGCCGTCCCCGAGGTAGAGCTGGGTGATGTGGTCTGTCTGCTGGTAGCGCATCGCGTAGGCGAAGCCAACCCCTAAAGGTATGTGGCCACCGACGATGCCGTACCCGCCCATGAGCCCGCGGTCGACGTTGAAGAGGTGCATCGAGCCCCCCTTGCCCTTGACCATCCCGGTCCCCTTGCCGTAGAGCTCGGCCATGACCTCGTTCGGGTCGGTGCCGAGCAGCAGGGCGTGGGCGTGGTCGCGGTAGGCGGTGATGACCTTGTCGCCCTCCTTGTAGGCCTGCAAGAAGCCCGTGGCGACGGCCTCCTGGCCGATGTAGACGTGGAGGTAGCCCCCGATCTTGCCCTGCCTGAAGCCCCTCTGGCACGCCTCCTCGAAGGCCCGT
>JADDPU010000627.1 GCA_016781725.1 Rubrobacter sp.
CTGAAGCCCCTCTGGCACGCCTCCTCGAAGGCCCGTATGAGGACCATCTCCCTATACAGATCCACGAGACGCTCCGAGCTGGTAGCTATAGCACCGTTCTCGCGGGCCTCTACGTCCCCGTTCTCCGGGTGCTCGTTCTCTGCCGACATTGACGGCCCCTTCCCTCTTAGAGGTACAACCCCACCAACAGCATACCAAAACCGTAAGTTTGGTACGCAACGCCACGGCTTTTCCTATCCGCCTTTTATTCCACCTTCACCCTTCTCCTAACCATTCGCCCACAGCCCGGAAGGCCCGCGCCCGGTGCGAGTCGGCGTTCTTCGCCTCGCCCATCTGCGCGTAGGTAAGGACGCCCCCTTCCGGCACGAAGACGGCGTCGTACCCGAACCCGCCCGTGCCCCGCGGTTCGGGCGCGACAGTGCCGGCCACCTCCCCCCTGAAGACGCAAACCCCCCCGCCGGCCTCGGCCACCGCCACGGCGCAGACCGCGCGGGCTGAGCGGTCCTCCTCCGCCGCGAGCATCCGCAGCAGACCCTCGTTCCCGACGGCGGAGAGGAAGAGCTTCGTCAGCGGCCCGGGCAACCCGTTCCACGCCCCGAGCTCGAGCCCCGAATCCTCGACGAGCACGGGGCGGTCGGGTCGCCCCAGCGCTTCGCGGGCGGCGAGGGCCTTCGCGGCGGCGACCTCCTCGAAGTCCACGGACTGTATCTCAGGCGCGTCGCCGGCCCCCAGAGCGGCGCCCTCGAGCTCGACGCCGAGGATATTTTGCGCCTCCCGGCGCTTGTGCTCGTTGGTGGTCACGAAGATGGCTTTCATGCAGGAAGAGTCTACATAAGAGTGCTCCCTTATGATACAGTCGCTAACCATGCAGGAGGTGAGGGTTGAGAGCCTCGAGAAGCTGGAGACGCTGGGGGCCCAGATGCGGCTCTCGGCCAACGCGGGCTCCTTAAGCATAGTCTTTCCCAAGGCTATCTGGGAGCGCATGATCTCCAACGCCCCCGTAGCAAGCCCCGCACCCGAGGAGCTGGCCGAGCTGGACCTCCTCAGAGAGCAACTCGAGGCGCACGCCTGGGAGCATTCCTTTGCCAGCGTACGCGGGGGTGTACCGTGCGGGAACTCGGGCCTAGAGTACGACCTCGTCTTGCGCCCGGCCGGGCTCTTCGCCATGACCACAGGCTACCACTTCGCGCCAGTGGTCGGGCCCGATTTGGTGGCCCGCATCGGCGCCAGCCTCGGGGATGACGGGCTAGTCGAGCAGGCGTACGTGATAGGGGCGGTGGCCGGTGATGAGGCTCTCGCGGCCGGCGACGAGGCTTTAAGGGTACTCTCCGTGCGCGGCCGCTCGTGCAGCACCAGCCGCTTCGAGATGCCGCCCGAGCTCTGGCAGGTCCTCTCCGGCAGGCTGGGTTGGAGGAACGTGGATACCACAACTATCAGGGAGAGATAACCCAGTGCCGCTCGTAGACCTGGATCGCTTCGATTTTCTGTACGCCGGCCGCGTCAAGGGCATGAAGACCGCGGCGACCCGCGACCTCATGGCAACCCTCTCGCGGCCAGGGATAATCTCGCTCGCCGGGGGCTTCCCCGACACCAGGGCCTTCGGCGAGGAGGCGTTTAGGGAGATCTCGCGCAGCATAGCCGCCGATGCGGCCCAGGCCCTCCAGTACGGGCCGACGGCAGGGCTCGAGGCCATAAAGGACGTGATAGTCGAGGTCATGGCCGTCGAGGGGACGCCCGCAAGGCAAGAGGACGTCTTCGTCACCACCGGCGCCCAGCAGGGTCTCGACCTCATAGCCAAGGTCTTCCTCGACGAGGGGGACGCCGTCCTTTGCGAGGGGCCGGCCTACGCAGGCGCCCTCAACGCCTTCGCCGCCTACCGCCCGCGCATAGCCCACGTGCCGATGGACCGGGCCGGCATGATCCCGGTCGCCGCCCGCGAGACCCTCAAGAAGGCCCGCAAGAGCGGTCTGCACGTAAAGTTCATCTACACAGTCCCCAACTTCCAGAACCCAGCGGGCGTCACGATGGTCGCCGAGCGGCGAAAAGAGCTGCTCGAGATGGCCGAAGAGTTCGACCTCGTGATCGTCGAGGACAACCCCTACGGGATGCTCCGCTTCGAGGGCGAGCCGCTGCCTTCGCTGGCGGCCCTGGAGCAGGAAGCGGGAGACGTGGACCGGGTCGTCTACCTCGGGACCTTCTCCAAGATCTTCGCGCCGGGGGTCAGGCTCGGTTGGGTGCACGCGCAACCTGGGATACTGCACAAGATCAACGTCGGCAAGCAGGGCGCCGACCTGTGCTCGAGCAACCTCTCGCAGATGATGATCTCCTCCTACTTCCAGAACGCCGACTGGCGGGCCTACGTAAGGCGCCTTACCGCCATGTACAAGGAACGCCGCGACGCGATGCTCGACGCCCTGGCCGAGTTCATGCCAAAGGAGGTCCACTGGACCCACCCCGAGGGCGGCCTCTTCGTGTGGGCTACGCTGCCATCGTACCTCGACGCGACCGCGATGTTGCCTAGGGCCATCGCGAAGAACGTCGCCTACGTCCCCGGCGAGGGCTTCTACGCCGGCGGGTCCGGCAAGAACAACATGAGGCTGAACTTCTCTTTCGTCGAGCCCGCGAAGATAAGGCGCGGTATAGAGCTTCTCTCCGAGGTGATCCGGGAGCGCATGGAGCTGCGCAGCGACCTCGAACGTGGCTCGCAGCGCGGCCTGAGCTCGCGCAGCGCCAACCGCTCCGCGAGGAGCTTCGCCGCCGGCACGGAAGGCTAGGGTCGTGGCGCGCCTCGTGGTCCTGCGCGGCGGCCACTCCATGGAGCGGGACGTCTCCTTTCTGACGGGCCGGCGGGTCCAGCACGCGCTCGAGCGCCTCGGCCACGAGGTCTACCCCTTGGATATCGAGGAGACGACCACGAGCAGCCTCATGGAGCTCGCGCCGGAGGCTGCCTTTATCTGCCTGCACGGTCCCGGCGGCGAGGACGGCACCGTGCAGGCGCTCCTCGAGACCCTTGGCATCCCTTACACCGGAAGCGGGCCGCTCTCGTCCATCCGCTGCATGGACAAGGACTACGCCAAGCGGGCCCTCGGTGCGGCCGGAATACAGACCCCACCCTTCCGCACGTTCCTGCGGCGGGCAATGAACGAGATGGGAGCTTCGGCGGCCCTGGACGTTGCCGCCGACTCTTTAGGCTACCCGCTCGTCGTGAAACCCGCGCGCGAGGGGTCAAGCTTCGGGCTCTCCAGGGTCGAGGGCCCCGAAGGGCTACTCGACGCCGTCTACGAGGCCTTCGGCTACGACGCCAAGATCCTGCTCGAGGCGTGGGTTGAGGGACCCGAAGTCGCCATTCCCGTCCTCGAGCCCGCCGGCGGGAGGCCAGAGGTACTCGGGCTCGTCGAGATCCGGCCGCGCGGCGGCGCCTACAACTTCGAGGCCAAGTACACCCCTGGCGCCACGGACTTCGCCATCCCCGCCGAGGTAGCGCCCGAGACGGCCGACCGCCTGCGCGAGACGGCGCTCTCGGCCTACAGGGCCCTCGGCTGCTCCGCCTACGCCAGGGTCGACACCATCGTGGAGAGAGGCACGCCGCAGGTCCTCGACGTCAAGACCATCCCGGGCTTCACCGAGACCTCAACCTTCCCGCTGGCGGCCGAGGCCGCC
>JADDPU010000468.1 GCA_016781725.1 Rubrobacter sp.
GTTAGGCCCCAGACAAATTCGGTCTACGGGACCGGGGCTCTTACGCCCCGGTCCTCTTACTGGCTAGCGGACCCTCGCGCGGCGGGCGTTCGTGCGCGAGCGATTAAAGAGCCTGTCGAGAAAGCGGTCTGCCGCCCAGGCGCCGACGGCCCCGCCGACGACCCCGAGAAAGATATCGAAGAGCGTGTCTGGCAGGGCGTGGCTTATGGGGAAGCCCATCATGTCGAGCACGACCTCTACCCCCTCCCAGGCCGCCGCCCCGACCAGGCCGATGACAATGCCCGTGATGATGGCGTGCCTCGGGGTGTTAAAGAACTCGTCGTCGCCCCCGCCGCGGTAGATGATCTCCGCGGTAATGGCCACGAGCACGAGGGGGGTTAGGAAGTGGGCGATCTCGTCGTAGCCGGGGATCGGCTCGAAGAGGTGCCACAAAAAGCCGGCCGCGTTTAGAGCGGTGCAAAAGACGATCAACCCTATGATCCAACTTCGCGGCACTCTCTATTCCTTCCGGTCCTCGAACACGGCAGCTCCCGAGTCTCCTATACCCCCGGAAGCCCGTATTGGAACACGCCCTCGGGTACTTCGTGGCAGTGGCGGCAGCGGGCCTCGTAGCTCTCTTCGGCCCCCACCAGGATGGTCGGGGCGGAGATCGGGGCCGGCCTGCCGTCTATGAGGCGCTGGGAGCGGGAGGCATCCCGGCCGCAGCGGGCGCAGATGGCCCTGAGCTTGACCACCTCGTCCGCCTCGGCCATGAGGGCCGGCATCGGGCCGAAGGGCTGGCCGCGGAAGTCCATATCGAGGCCCGTGCAGATCACGTCGTAGCCCGAGTCGGCGAGGCGCCTGCACGCCTCCACTATCCCCTCGTCGAAGAACTGCGCCTCCTCGACGGCCACGACGTCTGTGGTCTCCTCGACCTCTGCCAGGAGCTCCTCGCTCGTCGAGACGGCGATCGCCTGGTGCAAGACGCCGTTGTGGGAGCGTATCTCGTCGTCCTCGGGGCGGGTCTCGAGGGCGTGCTTGAAGACCTGCACGCTGCGGCGGGCGTAGATGGCGCGCCTGGCGCGCCGGATCAGCTCCTCGGTCTTCCCCGAGAACATCGAGCCCGTGATAATCGTCAGGGACCCCGTACGCAGGGTCGGTCTCTCCAGTGGCGGATCGAAGATCTGGGTCATGTCCTCTGCATTGTACCTATCGCCCGGCCTCTCACGAGACCCAAGCTAGCGCAGGTTGCGCGCGGGTTTGCGGCGCTCCCTCCTGTAGCGGAGAAAGGCGACAGTGACCACCGCGAGGATCACGGTTCCCGAGGTGACGAAGAACAGCCCGACGTACTGCGGCGCCTGGCGGCCAAGGTAAGTGTAGAGCAAGGTCTGCGGGAAGATGCCGAGGGCCGTGGCTGCCATAAAGTTGCGGAACCTCATCCGCGTAAGCCCTGCGGCGTAGGAGATCACGTCGAAGGCCACGCCCGGCACGAGCCGCCCGGCGAACACGGCGTAGACCCCCCACCGCGCGAACCAGCGGTCTGCCGATTCGAGCCCGGTATTCCCGACCAGTACCTCCACCGGCCCCCTGCCAAGAGCGCGCGAGATCCCGAAGCAGACCGCCGCCGCCAGCACGTGTCCGAAGAGGCTCAACATCCACCCCCAGAACACCCCGAAGGCCAGCCCGTTCGCGAACGTGATGATGAAGGAGGGCACCGGGGCGACCAGCGCCTGGAGCACCATCAGCAAACACGACGCGATCGGCGCCCACACCCCGAACGAGACTATGTAATCCTTGAGCCCAGCGATGTCCCCCCTACCCAGGATCCCCAGGGCCCGGTTGGTCTCCGTCCGGAACCCGTCGAGCAAGAGATACAGCAGCCCGAGCACCGTGGCTGCCCCTACCAGGAGCAGGAACCGCAGCCACCGGACCATCCTGGCGTCGAGCTTTGCGGGGCGCGCGACGGGAGGAAGCTGTCCTGGACGGTTCATCGGCCTATCTTACAACGGCCAACCGCCACTATCGCCGTCACAGACCCTGCCTTCCAGTGGAAGGTCTCTACTATCTGCTACAGTGGAGGCGCTCGTCGTAGTGGTAAACGCCGCAACAGGGAGGCCGGCAGGACCGGCGCGCGTCCTGCGGGTGCTCCCCGCCACTGCAGGAGCGGGGGGATAATGGATTGGCGCGACGACGAAGAAGGTTATAGAGGCTAGAAGGAAGGGGACCACTTCTATGCTCGCCATGAATTACCGGGGGCCTCTGCGGGTCCGCATCGACCACAAACCCGAGCCGGAGATACTGCATCCCCAGGACGCCATCGTCAGGGTCACGCGATCTTGTATCTGCGGGTCCGATCTGCACCTGTACAACGGGTCCGTCCCGGATACCAGGGTGGGGATGACGTTCGGCCACGAGTTCACCGGCGTGGTGGAGCAAATCGGCGAGCAGGTGGAGAAACTGAAGGTCGGTGACCACATTCTGGTGCCGTTCAATATAGCCTGCGGAACGTGCGTCTTCTGCCAACAGGAAATGTACGGGAATTGCCATGAATCCAACCCCCAGGCCAGCGCGGTGGGCGGCATCTTCGGCTACTCGCATACCGCGGGCGGCTACGATGGCGGACAGGCGGAATATGCCCGCGTCCCGTACGCCGATGTGAGCCCCACGGTCATCCCGGAAGGCATGGACCTGGACGACGCGGTGCTGCTCACCGACGTGGTGCCTACCGGATACCAGGCGGCCGAGATGGGCGGTATTCAGCCCGGTGACACCGTCGTGGTTTTCGGGGCCGGTCCTGTTGGCATCATGGCGGCCAGGTGCGCCTGGCTCTTCGGGGCGGGACGGGTCATCGTGATCGATTGCGTGGATTACCGGCTCGAGTTCGCGAGAAAGTATGCTCCCTGCGAGGCCTACGACTTCAGGTCGCTGGAAGACCCGGTGTTATTCATCAAACGGACCACCGACTTCCTGGGGGCCGACGTGTGCATCGATGCCGTAGGGGCCGAGGCCGCCGGCAGCGCGTTGCAGACCGTCCTCGGCAGAAAATTGCTGATGCAGGGAGGGGCGGCCACCGCGCTGCACTGGGCGATCAACTCCGTGAAGAAGGGTGGGATCGTCTCCATCGTGGCGGTGTACGGCCCGATCGACGCCCTCGTCCCGGTAGGGAACGTGGTGAACAAAGGCCTCACCATCCGGGCGAACCAGGCATC
This sequence comes from Rubrobacter sp., assembly GCA_016781725.1. GTDB lineage: Bacteria > Actinomycetota > Rubrobacteria > Rubrobacterales > Rubrobacteraceae > Rubrobacter_D. The sequence goes on from JADDPU010000468.1 coordinate 3,189, forward strand.
GGTGAAGCGGCTGTTGCCGCGGCTGATCGAGCACGTGCAAAATGGGATCCTCGACCCGAAGGCAATGATCACCCACCGTGTCCCCCTGGAGGATGTGTCGGACGCCTACCGGATTTTCTCGGCGAAGCTCGATGAGTGCATCAAGCCGGTGCTGATACCGCCGTCGGCCAGAACGTAGGGAGGAACCGCCATGGAACGTAAAGCTATAGACCCCTCGCAGGTCAAGGGCTGGGGCGTGGACGCCGACCCGAAGAACGACCCGACCTACCCTATGAAGAACCGCAACGATGGCGAACACGCGGGCTACAGCTGGGAGCGTCCGCCGCAGCAGCCGATCACCGTCGAGGTCCTGCATTCCAACGAGCGACCGGACGTCACCTCCGTGTTCGGGACGTCGACGCCGCCCCTGGGTCTGAGCGGCGCGCTCCGCCGCCTCGGTTTTAGGTACAGCGAATCCAGCTACGGTCACTGGCTGCCCCTGGTGCTGGCCGACCGGGTGAGCGTGGCGGAAGGCGTCCTGGAAGATCTCAAGCAAGGCCAGGTCCCCAACGTCTTCGCAGAACGGGGCTGGAAGGCCGAGTGGGAACATAACAGGACGAGCCTCGTCAGGCGAGTTCTCGTCAGAGCGGTTCTGGTCTCCGCCGCCGTCGCTTACTTGAGGAGGAGAAGGGGCGGTTCTTGATGAGTGCCGCCTACGATGAGGCCTGGTCTGCCTCCGGGGCTCCGGCGAGATCCAGCGTGTTCTGGGCCATCCTTATCGAGGCGGCGTCCACCATCTGCCCTTCCACGCTCACCGATCCGGACCCGGCGGCGTTAGCCGCCTCGTAGGCAGCGAGTACCTTCTCGGCCCACTCCACCTCGCCCTCGGTCGGCGAGAAGACCTCGTTGACGGTCCCGATCTGGGCCGGGTGTATAGCCCACTTGCCGTCGAAGCCCAAAGAGCGGGCGACGAGGCAGCTCCGGCGCAGGCCCTCCTCGTCGCCGTAGTCGGCGACGGGCCCGTCCAGGACGCGCACGCCAGCCGCCCTGGCCGCGACGACGATACGCTGCATGGCGTAGTGGAACCGGTGGCCAGAGTAGGCCTCGTCCCACTCGTCCATCACCCCGATGCTCGTCTGCGGCAGGCGCAGGCTCGCCGCGAAGTCGCCAGGGCCGAAGTGGAGCGCTTCGAGGCGGTCCGTGGCGCGGGCTATGGCGTCCACGTTCGTCAGGCCCTCGGCGCTCTCTATCTGGGCTTCGACCCTGATCCTGCCGGGTTCGAGGCCGGCGGCCAGCTCCAACTGCGCGAGCAGGGTGGCGACGACGTGGAGGTCTTCGGGGCGGTTCACCTTCGGGACCATCACGGCGTCTAAAGAGTCGCCGGCCTCTTCGGCTACCTCGATCAGATCCCGGTAGAAGTAGGGGGTGTCGAGGGCGTTGGCGCGGTAGAGCGTGGGCCTGCCGCGCCAGTCGAGGTCGCGCAGGGCCCCTATCACTTCCTTGCGGGCCGAGGGCTTGTCGTCCGGGGCGACGGCGTCTTCGAGGTCGAGAAAGACGGCGTCGGCGTCTGAGGCCAGGGCCTTCTCGACCATCTTCAGCCGGTTGGCGGGGACGGCGAGGAGGGAGCGGGCGGCTCTCAAGTTACCTCTCGAGCAGGCTCTCCACCGGCTCGCCCCGGATGGAGGCGTCGAGGACCTCCATCGGGTGGGCCATCGGCATCGACTCCCCCATCCTCTTGAGGCTGGCCTGGATCTGGAGCATGCAGCCGGGGTTGGAGGTGACGATCATGCGCGCCCCGGTGTTGAGGACGTTGCGGGCCTTGCGGTCGCCGAGCTCGGTTGCGGGCTCGGGTTCGATCATGTTGTAGATGCCGGCCGACCCGCAGCAGATCTCGGCCTCCTTTATCTCCCTGACGTCCATGCCAGGTATCTGCTTTAGCGTCTGGCGCGGCTGCTTGCGCACGCCCTGGGCGTGGGCGAGGTGGCAGGCGTCGTGGTAGGCCGCCGCGACCGGCAGGGGGTGCCTCTCGGCGACGGGCCCAAGCTCCTGGAGAAACTCGGAGATGTCGAGCACCTTCTCCCCGAACGCGCTGGCGCGCTCGGCGTACTCGGGGTCGTCTCGCAGGAGGTAGCCGTACTCCTTTAGCGTCGAGCCGCAGCCTGCGGCGTTGATGATGATGTGGTCCAACTCCAAACCCTCGAAGGCGTCTATGAGCTTGCGGGCGAACCCCTGGAACTCCTCCTCGCGGCCCGCGTGCACGCTCAAGGCCCCGCAGCAGCCCTGGAGTTTGGGCGCCACGACCTCGCAGCCCTCCGCGGCCAGAACCCGCACGGAGGCGCTGTTGACGTCGGAGAAGAAGACCCGCTGCACGCAGCCCTTGATGAACCCCACGCGAGCGCGCTTCTCGCCGACGGGCTGGGTGACCTCAGGCACATCCTGCTGCTCGTTGAGCATGGGCATGAGGGCCTCCATCGCGCGCATGCGCTTGGGAAGGAGCTTCATGACCCCGGCCTTGTGCAGCTTGTCGCCCACGCCGAAGCGCTGGTAGAGCTTCAGGGGAGCGGCTGCGAGGCGCAGCCGGTTCGGGTAGGGGAAGAGCTGGAAGATCATCTCCCGGAAGGCCTTGTCCTGGGGCGAGCGCTCGTAGCGGCGCTCGACCTGCGCGCGCGTCGCCTCGATGAGCTTGTCGTACTGCACGCCCGAGGGGCAGGCGGTGACGCACGCCATGCAACCGAGGCACAGGTCCCAGTGGCGCACGTTATTGTCGGTCATCGGCTCCTCGTCGAGGGCCTTGTTCATGAGGTAGATGCGCCCGCGGGGGGTATCCATCTCCTCGCCGAAGAGGACGTACGTCGGGCAGGTAGGCAGGCAGAAGCCGCAGTGGACGCAGTCGTCTATGAGGTCCTTCTCCGGCGGGTGGTGGTCGTCGAAGGCCGGAAAGATGTAGCTGCCGGTCTCGGTGGGCCGGCCTCTCCCGACCGTCTGCCGGATCGAATCGCCCGCGGCGTACGTGTCCATCGGTATGTCCTGGGGGCTCCCCGCACCGTGCGCGCCCGGTCCCCCCGACGTCGAGACCTGCGCCGAGGAATCCGTCTGCCTCTCGGTGGCGTCGACCGAGTCGTAGGGGTTGCCGGTCTCCCGTGGATCCAGGGAGTCGTTGCGCCTATCCACTAGATACCTCCCACAAACCTGCCCGGGTTCAGAGTACCCCGAGGATCGAATTTTTCCTTTACCCGGCGGCTGAGCTCGAGCCGGCTGCCCAAGGGGCCCCATACCTCGACCCTCTCCTTGAAGGTCACAGGGGCTTCGCGCACGACGACGCTCCCGCCCCTCCTGGTCCAGATCTCCCTGAGCTCCTCGACGATCTGGACCCGCGCCTCTTCTTCCCCGCCGGAGAGGCCGACGTAGGCGACGCCGTTCCCGGCGTGGGCGGTGGTCTGCGCCGTAACGCCCCCGCGCTCAGTCGTCCCAAGCACCGAGCTCAGGACGCCGGCGAGCTCCGCCGGGGGAGTGGAGATCTTGATTGCTACCTCGTCGGCCGCGCCCGGAGGCGCGAGCGGCCCAAGGGTGCCCGCCTCCTCCTCCGTGAGTTCCCGGACCTCCCCGAAGCCGCCGAGCAGGTGGGAGGCCGTCTCGACCTGCGCCTCGACGCTGGGCTCTATCCCCTCGATGAGGACCGTGAGGAGCCTGACGTCCTCGCGCCAGTGCAGCTCGACCGCGCTCGGGACGAGCTGGGAGTGCAGGATCGCCTGCGCCGCCCCATTCGCCGCGGCCGGGCTCGAGAGCTCCACCGCCACGGTTCGTCCGGTCTCGGGTTTCGGGTGCAGCCGGAAGTTGCACTCGGCGATGACGCCTAGCGTCCCCAGAGAGCCGGTGAAGAGCTTCGAGAGGTCGTAGCCTGCGACGTTCTTGACCACCTTGCCGCCGGCCTTGGCCACCGTCCCGTCGGAGAGGACGATCTTGATGCCGATGATCAAATCCCGGATCGTTCCGTAGCGGTAGCGGCGCGGCCCCGTCGAGTTCGCCGCCACGACGCCCCCGATCGTGGCCCCCTCTTCCGGCGGGTCTACGCCGAGCATCTGGTCCGAGCCGGCGAGTAGATCTTGCAGCTCCTGCAACCTTAACCCGGCCTGGACGCGGACCACCTGGTCGCCTGGGACGTACTCTATGACCTCGTTCATGCGCGTGGTGCTCAAGATGAGGTCGAGCTCCCGCGGCGGGTTACCCAAAGCCATCTTCGTCCCGCCACCCCGCGGGGCGACCGTGAGCCCCTCGCCGCTGGCCAACCTCAACAGCTCGCTCGTCTCCTCCACCGAGCCCGGCTCGGCGACGAAGGCCGGCTCGACGCCGTCAACGGCGTCCTCGGGCGTCGCCTCGCGGGCGTGCTCGGCGCCGACTATCCGCTGCAGGTCCTCCAAAGAGACGTTCTTCGTGCGCGTGTCCATAAGGTCTCCTTAGAAGTTCTCCGCCAGGCCGGCCTTCTGGACCGGATGCATGCGGAACGGTCCGGGCCGCTCGCCGCACAGGCGCGGCGTGGGCAAAACTTTCCCTGGGTTGCAGATCTGGTGCGGGTCGAAGGCGCACCTGAGTAGCTGGAAGGTGTCCAGATCCTCGGTAGCGAACATCTTGGGCATGTACTTTTTCTTGTCCACACCGATGCCGTGCTCCCCGGTGAGGGACCCGCCGTGCTCCAGGCAGGTGAGTACTATCTCCCCGGCCACGTCCTCGGCCCTCTCCGCCTCGCCCGGGACGTTGTTGTCGTAGAGGACAAGCGGGTGCAGGTTGCCGTCCCCGGCGTGGAAGACGTTGGCCACACGCATGCCGTGCTCCTCGCCGATCTCGGAGATCCTCTTCAGGACCTTCCCGAGCTCCGTGCGCGGGACGACGGAGTCCTGCACGTAGTAGTCGTTGGAGATCCGGCCCATCGCCGCGAACGAGGCCTTGCGGCCCTTCCAGAAGAGCGCCCGCTCGGTGTCGTCCTCGGCTATCCTTATCTCGGAGGCGTTGTTCTCCTCGCAGATCCTCACGGTCTGCTCGAACTGGCTCTCGACCTCGGCCTTCGGGCCGTCGAGCTCGACGATGAGGATCGCGCCCGCCTGCGGGAAACCGGGGTGCACGGCGGTCTCGACCGCCTCTATGCATAAAGAGTCCATCATCTCTATGGCGGCCGGTACGATCCCGGCTCCGATGATCCCCGAGACCGCCCCTCCCGCCTCCTCCGTATCCTTGAACGCCGCCAGGAGCGTGCGCACCGACTCGGGCTTGCGCACGATCCTCAGGGTTATCTTGGTAGCGATCCCCAGGGTGCCCTCGGAGCCGACGAACGCCCCGAGGAGCTCGTAGCCGGGGGCGTCGGGCGCCTTGCCGCCGCCGACGTTCACCATGGTGCCGTCGGGGAGGACTATCTCGGCGCCCATCACGTGGTTTGTGGTGAAGCCGTACTTCAAGCAGTGGACGCCGCCCGAGTTCTCGGCCAGGTTGCCGCCGATGGAGGAGATGAGCTGGCTCGCCGGGTCGGGGGCGTAGTAGTAGCCGTGTTCGGCGACCTCGTTGGTGACCCACATGTTGAGCACGCCCGGCTCGACGACGACGCGCTGGTTGGGGATGTCCACCTCGAGGATCTTGCGCATCCTGCTTAGAACTATCAGCACCCCCGACTCGACCGGGAGCGCCCCGCCCGAGAGCCCCGTGCCCGAGCCGCGGGCCACGAACGGGATGCCCTCGTCGTAGCAGAGCTTGACGATCTGCTGGACGTGCTCGGCGGTCTCTGGCAACACCACGAGCTCGGGGATGACCCGGTAGTTCATCAGGCCGTCGCACTCGTAGGAGCGAAGCTGCTCGCGCTCGGAGATCACCCCCTCAGGGCCGAGTATCGCCTCCATGGTCCTTACGAGCCTGTCGTGTTCCATGCGCCTTCCCCTTTTCGGGAGCCCGCTTAACTCCCTATCTCGTGTCCCGACGAGTCTTCTATGAGCGTCAGGAGCGCTGAGTGGTCCCTGTCCCCTCTCCCCCTCATCCTCAACTCCTGAAGCATCTGGTCGACAAGAGCGGTCACAGGGAGGGTTACCCCGTACTCCCTTCCCGCCACGAGGGCTATCCCTAAGTCCTTGTGGTGCAATTCTATCCTAAAGCCCGGGTCGAAGGAGTGCGTGAGCATCTTCTCCCGCTTGACCTCCATGACCTTGTTGCCGGCCAGGCCCCCGGAGAGGACGTCCAGGATCTTCTCCGGCGCGACCCCGCCTTTGGAGCCGAGCACGAGCGCCTCCGAGACGGCCTCGATGGTGAGGGCTACCACTATCTGGTTTGCCGCCTTCACTACCTGTCCCGTCCCGTTCCCCCCTACGTGCGTGACGGTCTTGCCCATCGCCTCGAAGAGCGGCCGGGCGCGCTCGAAGTCCCCCTCCGATCCTCCGACCATGATCGAGAGCGTCCCCTCGATGGCGCCGACGTCGCCGCCGGAGACGGGAGCATCGAGCATCGAGGCGCCCTTCTCCTTGACCTTCGCCGCGAGCCCCTCGGTCACGACAGGCGAGATAGTACTCATGTCCACGACCAGGGCGCCTTCTTTGATACCTTCGAGTACCCCGTCCTCCCCGGTCAGCACCTCCTCGACCTGCGGCGAGTCCGGCAACATGGTGATGACGACGTCCGAGCGCTCCGCTACCTCCCTCGGGCTGCCCGCTACCGTCGCGCCGTCCCCCGCGAGCTCCTCGGCCTTCTCTCGCGTGCGGTTGAAGACTACGAGCTCGTGGCCAGCGTCCATGAGGTTCTTCGCCATCGGCTTGCCCATGATCCCGAGCCCTATAAACCCTACCGTGTCCGCCATCGCGCGCTCCTCTCTAGAGTCTGAGGTCCGAGACCGCGACGTCCCCGCCCCGAAGGTCGCGCGGCAGCCACTCGAAGCTCTCTTCTGTGGTTCCGGTCGTCGGGTTGTACTCAAGGCCGACAAAGCCATCGTAGCCGAGGTCTTCGAGGGCGGCGAGGACGTAGGGGTGGTGGATCTCCCCCGTCCCGGGCTCCCCGCGCCCCGGCGAGTCCGCTATTTGCACGTGTCCTATCACCCCGACGTGCTCCCGCAGGTTGGCCACGAGGTTCCCCTCCATGCGCTGCATGTGGTAGAAGTCGTGCTGGATCCGCACGTTCTCCCGCCCGACACCCCGCACGAACTCGACCGCCTGGGCCGTCGTGTACAGCAGGTAAGGCCCGTTCTCGAAGGTGTTGACGGCCTCGACCATCACCGTGACGCCGGCAGCCTCGGCCCGCTCGGCCGCGAAGCGGACGTTCTCCCTGGCGAGCCCGAGCTGCTCCTCGCGGTCCATGCCCTCGATCTCGTGCCCAATCAGCACGTTCATCCTGCGGCAGCCGAGAGATCTCGCCAGCTCGAGCGCGACCGGCACGTTCTCCCGGAACCGCCCCTGGCGCTCGGGGTCGCTCACGAGGCCGCGGTCGCCTGCCGGCATCTCCCCGGCGTCGAAGTTGAAGAGCGCGACCTCGAGGCCCGCGTCCTTGACCACCCGGTCGACCTCGCCGAGATCCTCGCCCGAAGGCCACCAGAACTCGACAGCCGAGAAACCCGCCTCCGCGGCCCGCCCGAACCGCTCCAGAAGCGGGACCTCCTTGAAAAGTATCGAGACGTTTACGCTGAACCTCATCCCAGACTCCTCGCCACTATCCTGATATCCCCGCTCCCACTACTAGCACGCCTCGCCGCCTCCGTAAAGGCCGCCTTTCGTATCGTGAAACCCGCCGCTCAGAAGGTCTCCAGGGCTCTGGAGAGGTCCGCGGCTATCCTCTTCAGGTCGGGGACGAGGCCTTCGATGCGGCGTTTGGTGAGCCGGCTCGCGGGACCTGAGAGGCTGATGGAGGCGAAGATCTCCCCGTCGGGCCCGAAGACGGGGGCCGCGAGACAGCGGACGCCCTCCTCCTGTTCGCCGTGGTCGACGGCGTAACCGTCGCGCCGGATGTTCCGCAATTCGGAACGGAGCTGTCCGGGGTCGGTTATGGTGGCGGCCGTCTGGCGGGTCAGGCCCGCGCGGCCGACTATAAAGTCGATGAGGCGCGGCGGCTGGTAGGCGAGGAGCACTTTTCCGGTGCCGCTCGAGTGGAGCGGCACGCGGTTTCCGGGCTCGGTGAAGATGCGCAGCATCCGGGACGGCGGGCAGACCTGCTCGATGTACATCATCGTGTTGCCTTCGAGTATCGCGAGGTTCGCCGACTCGCGGCTGACCCGCATCAGCTCCTCGAGAAACGGCAGGGCGAGGGGGGCGAGGCGTTCGCGCGTCGTGATCGCCATGGTCAGCGACTTGAGCCCGAGGCCGTAGCGGCGCGTCCTGGCGTTCTTGTGGACGTAGCCCCTGGACGCCAGCGTCCCGAGCAACCGGTGCACCGTCCCGGCCGCGAGCCCGGTCGCCTGACCGATCTCGCTGACCCCGAGCTCGTCCTCCGAACGACTCAGGAACTCCAGGATGTCCAGGGCCCGCTCGACCGACTGCACACCACTTCCGCGCGTTCCATCGGCCATCCCAGTCTCAGCCACGACCTCACCGCCCCAGATTCCCCGCGCCTTCCCTGCGTGGAAGCTCTCACGATCCGGGCCCCCTGTCAAGTTGGCTACCCCGTGGTTTTCGCATCACGGAAAGGTGGGCTTGCCCGGGGCAAGTGCCCGGTGGCACAATCGGTAGAGCAAAAGGGAGAGTGCGAGAGAGGAGTTTAGTCGATGCCTACGATGGGCGTGATGGACGCGGTGGTAAAGGTTATGGAGGATGAGGGTGTCGAGGTCGTCTTCGGCGTTCCTGGGGCGGCGATCCTGCCGCTGTACAAGGCGTTGAGCGGGTCCGAGCAGATCAGGCACTACTCCGTGCGCCACGAGGAAGGTGGGACGCACGCGGCCGATGGGTACACCCGGGTGACGGGGAAGGTCGGGATCAACATCGGGACGAGCGGGCCTGCGGGGACGAACATGATCACTGGCCTCTACACTTGCATGGCCGACTCCATACCCCAGATCTGCATCACGGGCCAGGCGCCGACGACCGTGCTGCACAAGGAGGCCTTCCAGGCTGTCGACATCGTCGAGATCGCCAAGCCGGTCACCAAGTGGGCCGTGCAGGTCAGGGAGCCCGCGCAGCTGGTGTGGACCTTCAGGGAGGCGTTCCGCGTAGCTAGGGAGGGGCGTCCGGGCCCGGTCCTGATAGACCTTCCGCTCGACGTGCAGAAGTCGGGGCTCCAGGTGGACTTCGACCCGAGGCGCGGCGGTCCGTTGCCCTTCGCCAGGCCCGAGCCCAGGCCGAACGCCGTCAGGCAGGCCATCGAGATGATCCTCGAGGCCGAGCGTCCCCTCCTGATGCCTGGCGGCGGCGTGATAATAGCCGAGGCCTCGGAAGACTTGATGGAGCTCGCCGAGTACCTGCAGGTCCCGGTGAGCCCTACCTACATGGGCAAGGGCGCGATCAACGAGGACCACGAGCTGTACGCCGGCATCGTGGGCCTCCAAACCCAGCAGCGCTACGCGAACGCCCTCTTCCTGGAGAGCGACCTCGTCGTCGGCATCGGCAACCGCTGGGCCGAGCGGCACACGGGAGACCTCGACGTCT
>JADDPU010000471.1:0-3671 GCA_016781725.1 Rubrobacter sp.
CAGGGCGTCGGATGGTTGGCGAGGGCGGCCCGGACCCTGATGTCGCCGTGGCCGGCCTCCCTGAGCGCCCCGTGCACTGTGCCGCAGGCCCGCGCCGGCGAGTTGTTGGTCTTCGAGAGGTGGGCGAGGACCAGGTCCCTCAGCCCGTGCGGGGCCAGCGCCAGCGCGGCCTCGGCCGCTTGCCGGTTCGAAAGGTGCCCGCTCTTCGAGGAGATCCGGCGCTTCAGATCCGCCGAGTAAGGCCCCCGCCGCAACCAATCTGCATCGTGGTTCGCCTCGAGCACCACCGCCTCAGCGCCGCGCAGGTGGCCCAAGACCTCGGGTCCCGCCTCGCCGAGGTCGGTGGCCAACGCCACGACGCCGGTCCCGTCCCATACCCTGACCCCGTAGGTCAGAGAATCGTGCGGCACGGCGAAAAACGTGGCCGTAAGGCCGCCGACCCGGCATAGGTCCCCAGGCGCGACCGTCTGCGCACCCAAAGCCGACCCGACGCCGGGGGCGGCGTAGACCCTGACGCCGCGCTCGCGTACCAGGGAGCGCACGCCGCACGTGTGGTCCGCGTGGCCGTGGGTGAGCAGAACGGCCCCGACGTCGTCCAGGCTGCGGCCGATGCGCGCGAGCAGGGCCTCGATGCGCCGGTGCGAGAGGCCGGCGTCGACGAGGAGCCCGCCTCCCTCCGTCTCCACGTATGTCGCGTTGCCCGAGCTTCCGCTCGAGAGGACACTAAGCCGCACTACCGTCCTTGAATCAGGGGTTCAAATCCGTAGGGGCGAGGTCGCCCCCCAAAGATCTTAGCACGACCGCCTCAGGCGTCCGTCGGGGTCTCTTTCACCAACTCTCCCTGCACGATCAGGCGGTCCTCGTAGTCGGGCAGGGTGCAAGTCTGAAGCGTGACCAGCGACTTGCCCTCGACCGGGTTCATCACCTCGACGCTCTCTGGTCCGACCACCAACCGCCTGGTCACCCGGTACACGTACTGCCCGCCGGCTGAGTCTTCGAGCAGGATCTCGTTGCCCGGTACCAGCTCGTCGAGGCGGAAGAACACGTAGTAAGAGAGCGTGTTCGCGTAGCCCAGACGGTGCCCGGCTATGTAGACGTTCGCCCCCTCCTGCCAGGGGTAGCCCGTCGCCGGAATATGGACCGTGCCTTCCCTGAGCTTCTCCTCCGAGACGGTGTCGAAGGCGGGGATATCCTCGAGCCCGATTTTGGGTATGGTCAGATAGAGGGTCTTGTCCTCTGGACCGCCGGGATCTCGCCCGAAGTTGAAAGGCTCGACGGCCGGTATGGCCCCCGTTGAGGAGTCCGAGGAGACGAGCTTGGTCTTGGGGTCGCCCTCGGAGAAGAAGTTCCGGTACTCCGGGAAGCCCTTGGATTCCCCGTCAGTCTGTGCCGTCTCCCCGGCGTCTTCCTGCTCCGGGCTCTTCGCAGGCTCGGCTTCTTGCCCCGTGGTCGTCCCGGAACCTGCCTCCTCCGTCGGCTTCGCAGCCCGGGCGGTATCGCCGGTATCGCCGCCCGACACCTGGGCGACCTCGGAGACGGCCACGTTGAAGGCCGCGCCGCGGGGGATGGCCGCGCCGTCCGTGTTGTAGAGCGCCCACCGCTGGCGCCCGGCGTCGTACCGGATGCTTACAGGATGGTTGTTGTAGATTCCGTTTCCGCCTCCAGGGTTCCAGTTCTGGGTGACCGAGAGGACCACCTCGGGCCTGCCGTTGACGAGGGGATCGTCCAGGTAGGTGCTGTTCTCCTCGATGTTCTCCGGCCCGGCGCGGTGGACAAACTTCTCGGGTCCTCCCGGGACCACCACCTGAAAAGTCGTCCCACCGGCCACCGGCGCCCGGTCCTGGTTGAAGATCGCCCACTGCCTGGCCTGGGGCTCGTACCACACACCGATGTTGTGATCGTAGGTACCGTCCCCCGTGCTCGCCCGGTCCGGCGTCGGCGTCGCGAGGACGACGGCGTTCGGGTCGCCGTCGATGCTCGGGTCGCTGAGGTAGGTGTAATCACCGCGGCTGTTCTCGGGCGTAGCTCGGTGGACGAAAGCGGTGTCCATCGCCTGCTCCGCGGGCGTCGCGGCGGTGTTCTGGTCGGGGGTTTGCCCCTGGGCTGCGCGCGTGATCTCGGTCTCGCTAGCACCCTTCTTCGGGTCCTTCCGGTTGCCCTCGTTCGGGTTCCGGGTGAGGTCGCAAGCGAATAGGGAGAGGAGAACGCAAAAGAGGAGCAGGGCGGCAAACGCCCTGCTCCCGTACGGGTAACGGTGGATCATAGCCGCCGAGCCCCGTTCGAACGTGTCTGGCTTAGACGCGCCCGAAGCTGGTCCTATCGCGGTACTCCTGACCGCCCGTCTCCATCATCCCGCCCATGATAAACGGGGAGACGGCGGCGAGGACCTCGTCCATGGTGAGGGCGGCCGGGAAGGCCTCGTTGGCGGCGGGCAGGCCCGTCACCAGGTTGTTGATGGCCACCACGTGCTCGCCCTCCACGCCGGCGATGCTCCCTGCGGCCGCCAGGATGTCCGGGCTCTGGATCATCGGGGCGGCGCCCAGGTAGGCTCCCACGCCGACGGGCTCGAAGGTCGCCGCAAGCTCGAGGATGCCGGCCTGGCTGGTGAAGGTGCCCTCGGGGAAGACGAACTCCGGCTCCTCGACCGGGGTCGCGCCCGCGCCCTCCAGCAGGCCGATGATGGCGTCCACGTGCTGCGACTCGTGGTCGAAAATGTTCTCCACGAGGGCCAGGGCGTCCCCGCGGAGCACCCCAGCGTCCAGCGCCCGCCTGTAGAACTCGGTCTCGAGGAACTCGAGGGTAAGGGCGAAGTTCGCGATGTCCACGTCGGTGCCCTGGGCCGAGGCCTTGCGCGAGAGGAGGACGGAACCGGCCGCCGCCCCTACGCCCGCCGCAGCGAGGGCTTTGAAGAAGTCCCTCCGGCTCGTGGGCCGCGCGAACTCCTCCACGCTCGGCACGTTAATCGTGTGCTTCTCCATGAGTTAGCTCTCTCCTCCCTTAACCCGTGATCCCGAAGGGCTCAACGGCGGCCTGCACGTCCTGCAGGGGCAGGGCCTCCTCGAAAGCAACCTGGGCGGGCGGGCTGATCAGGTTCAGAATGTTGATGGCGGCCCGGTGCTGGCACTCGGCGTTGTGGATCGAGATCGCCGCGGCCAGGATGTCCTTGCTCTCCAGAGCGGGCGCCGCTCCCTGGTACGCCCCGATGCCAACCGGCTCGAAGGTCGCCGCAAGCTCGAGGAACGCCACCACGTCGGTGAAGACGCCGTCTGGGTAGGTGAACTCGGGCACCGCGGGAACCTCAGCCCCGAGCTGGCCCAGCGTGGTCGCGATCGCATCCGCGTGGGCGAACTCGTGGTCCCGGATCACCGCAACCTGGTCGAGGAACGCGTTGGCGAAGAGGCCGGCGTTGACGCCCTCGTCGTAGAAGATGCCCTCCAACTGCTCGAGCAAGTAGGCGAACTGCAGGATCGCCGCGTCGCCAAGGCCCTGGTAGCTCTCGTACGCCTGCGCCTGCGCCTCAGCCCGACGGACGGCGACGCCGAACCCGCCGATACCCATCGCCGAGAACGCGGCACCCGCCCACGCTGCCTTCTTCAGGAAGTTTTGCCGCGAGACCTCACGGTCTATCCCGATCATCGGGATGCGGCCCTCTACTCCACTCATCTACACTC